>CAYVPL010000043.1:0-13886 GCA_964453755.1 uncultured Planctomycetales bacterium | reverse complement strand
CGGCCTGGAGCGCGGGCGCCGCCGCGCGCTCCAGACTTTCCGCGCGGATCGCCGAAGCGGCGCTGCAGGCCGTGCGTGAGGAAGGCTTGCTCGGCTTGCGCGGTCGTTAGAAATCCGCCGTCGCGCCGCGCGCAACTGGAGAACGCGCGCGCCGCGCGTTAGCCTGCGCGCATGGCGTCGCGGGATCGCGCGTGGGCGGAAGTGGATTTGGAGGCCTTTCGCGGCAATCTCCGCATTGCGCGCGCGCGCGCCGGCGATGCGCGCGTGTGGCCGGTGCTCAAGGCCAACGCTTACGGCCACGGCGCGCTGAAACTGGCGCAAGTCTGCGCGGAAGAGGGCGTGGACCGCATCGGCGTGGCCGACGGCGGCGAGGCGCTGGCGCTGCGCGCCTCCGGCGTGCGCGTGCCGTTGTTGGTGCTCGGCACGGTGATCGACGCCGAGCTGCAGGATCTGCTCGCGCACCACGTCGAAGTCGGCGTGCACTCCGAGGGCCGCGCGCGCCAGCTCGGCGAGTTCGCGGCGCGCAGCGGCCAGCGCCTGGGCGTGCACCTCAAGGTGGACGTGGGCATGAGCCGCCTCGGCGTGCGCCCGGAAGCGGTCGAGCGCGTGGCCGGCGCGATCCGCGAGTTTCCCGCCCTGGAGTTGCGCGGCGTGATGACTCACTTTCCCGCCGCCGACGGCTGCCGCAATCCGGAGACCGCGGTGCAGCACGCCGCCTTCCTCGACGCCGCGCGCCTGGTGGGCGAAGTCTTCGGCCGCGTGCCGCCCGCCCACTGCGCGAACTCGGCGGCGCTCTTCACCGGACTGCTGCCGCTCGGCGAAGCCGTGCGGCCGGGCATCGCGCTCTACGGAATTCTCCCGGCCGGCCTGCCCGGCGCCGCGGATCTGCAGCCGGTCCTTTCCCTGCGCACGCAGATCGTCTTCCTCAAGGACGTGCCGGAAGGCACGCCGGTCGGCTACGACGGCCGCTGGAAGTCGCACCGCCCGACGCGCCTCGCCGTCCTGCCCATCGGCTACAACGACGGCGTGCCCTGGCGCCTGGGGAGTTGCGGCAGCGGCCAGGTGCTGGTGGGCGGGCGCCGCTGCCCGCTGGTCGGCGCCGTGAGCATGGACTACTGCACCGCGGACGTCGGTCACGTGCCGGGCGTGGAAGTCGGCGACACCGTGACCCTCATCGGCCGCGACGGCCTGGAAGTGATCGGCGCCGCCGACGTCGCCCGCAGCGCCGGCACCATCCCCTACGAGGTCACCTGCAGCATTGGGGCGCGGGTACGGCGCGTGTACAAAGAGAGGCCGGCCGCGGCAACGGCCGCCTCTGCATGAGGCTCAAGCAGGCCCGCTGGATTCCGCTTTTGCTGGGCGCCTTGGCGGGCGCCAGCGGATTCGTGTGGCTGCCGGCCCCGGTGGGCCTGGCGCAGACGGAGTTGCAGCGCCGGGATCCCGGCTTCGGCTTGGAAGGCAAGGCCGAATTCCGCTGGGCCACCGGCACCCTGCGCGTGCGCGAGGCTCGTTTGACGTTCGCCGGCGAAGAACTGGCCGTCGCGGACGCGATCCTGGTGCGGCTCGACTTGCGGCCCTGGCAGTCGCGGCGCGCGACGGCGGCGCGCGTGGTTGTGGAAGGTTGGCGCGCCGAACTCGACGCCGCGCGTCTGGCCACCTTGCAGCGCCTGAAGCAGGCAGAGCCCGGCGCCATGACCTTCGAGGTGCAACTGGCCGCAGGCGCGCTGGGTTGGACCCTGGCCGACGGGCGGCGCATCGCCGCCGAGGGCATCAGCGGACGCCTCCTCGCGGCCGTCGGATCCGACCGACGGACCGTGACGCACGGCGTCGCCGTCGCGCGCTTGGTCGAGCCGTTCGCCGCCAGTTTGGATCTGCGCCTGCGGCTCGGACCGGATCCGGCGGCCTGGGAGTTGAGCGCCGAAGTGGAGGCGCTGGCGCTGCCCGCCCCTCTGGCGCTCGGCCTCGAGCAGGCCGGGCTGGATTGGAAGCACGCGCAATTCCGCGGCCGCGTGCATCTGCAGCCGGAACTCTGGCGCCTGGATCTCCACGGCTCCGCCGAGGGCCTGCGCCACAAGAACGTGCCGCTGCCGATCACCCTCGACGCGTTGCACGTCACGGGCGACGCGCGGCGCGCGCTGCGCGCCGAACTGCGCGCCCACACGCCGCACGGCAGCCTCGACGCCGCGCTGCAGTTGGCGCGGTCGCCGGCGAGTCCCGCGGCGGATCCCTGGACGGGATGGAGTTACGACGGTCGAGCGCAGATCCAGGGCCTGAATCTGGACGAAGGACTGCGCACGCGCCTGACTCCGGTGGTGCCGCTGGCCACCCAAATCTTGGACAATCTCGGGTTGAGCGGCGCCACCAGCGCGCGCCTGCGCCTGAGCGGCGAACTGGCGCCGGACGCGCCCCCGCCGCGGTTCCTGGCGGCCGTGCCGTTCGCCGGCCTCGGCTTCCGCTACATGGGCTTCGCGGACCGACGCACCGGGGAGCGATTCGCCTACCCGGAGCCGATCGCGCTGCAGACCGGCCACGTGGTGGCGGCCGACAACTTGATCCTGCTGCATGGCGAGGGCCAATTGCTCGAGGCGGAGCCGGATCCGCAGGAAGCGCCGGGCCTGCCGCCGCGCATCCTCGCCGGCGGCTCGATCCTGATCGAGGGCGAAGTGGCGCTGGTGGACCTGGACATCCAGGCGCTGCGCCATCCCGTCGGTCCGCTGCTCGGCCGGCGGCTGGCGGCGAATCCCGCGCTCGCGAAATTGTGGGACGAGCTCGGCTCGCCGCGCGGCGGCCGGGCGGAAGCGATGGTGCGCTTGCGCAGCCTCGGATCGCACATCCAGGTCTTCGTGGATGCGCACGCATCCCACGTGCGCGCCGCGCCGCCCCTCCTGGGCGAGACGGTCAGCGCGGAGACCGTGGACTTTCATTACAGCGACGGCGACCTCAGCATCGGCGGCGTCGTCAGCGCCGCGGGCATTCGAGCGCAGGCGCAGGTGCGCTCGCAGCGGACGGCCGACGGCGGCACGGAGTGGACGGGCGTCGCCGCCGGCAGCGGCTTGCCGCGCCTCGATCCCGCGGCGCCGTGGGTTGGCGCGCTCGGCATGCCGCCGGAGATTCTCGAGGCCAGCTGGGCCGGCGAGGCGGATTGGCAGGTGGCGTTGCGCCTGCCGCTGACGCTCCAGCGCGCGGCGCCCGTGCAGACTTCGCTCGCCATCGGCCTGCAGTTGCGCGAGGCCAGCGTCGCTCTGCCGAGCCAGGGTTTGGTGCTGAGCGAGGTGCATGGCGCCACGGGCCTCGCGCTGGGCGCCGGCGGCTACAGCCTGATGGCCGAGAACGGCCGCGCGTGGTGGAGCGAGGCGCCGCTGCAAGTCGGGGCGCGCCTTCACGGCAAGGATTTCCGCGGCTTGGCCGGCAGCCTCAGTCTCACGCTGACCGACGCCCGCCTGGCCAACGAGCAGTCGCAGCGCCTGCTCCGGATTCTGGGCCTGGAGGCCTGGGGCGTGCGCAAACGCCTGGAGGGCCGATTCTCGGCCAACCTCGACCTGCCGGTGAACGATCCCCTGGCGGCGCGCGGCCGCGTGGATCTCGCGCCCTTGCAACTGGAGTTGCAGCCCCTGCGCCGCGCCGCGCGCCAGGAGGCCACCCGCTTCGAATTGAGCGGCCGGCTGGTCTACTCGGCCGGCCAGATCGACGCGCGGGATCTCACGCTCGCCGGTCCGGAAGTCGAGCTCCTGCTGCGCGATTGTCAAGGCAGGATCGACGCTGGCGGCCTGACCCTGGAAGGACGCGTGCTCTCGGCGCTCGGCATGCAGTTGCGGCCGCCGCTCGGGCTGGTCGCCTCGCAAAGCGTGCTGAACGCGCTCGACCAGATCGGGCTCGACGGCCGCATCGCGCCGCGCGACCTGCGCTTCACCATCGCGCTGAGGACCGGCGAAGCGCCGCAGGTCACGGCCACCGGCTCCATGGAGTTGTCCCGCTTCCGCCTGGCCGGCCCTCCCCCGGTCGAGGAGGGCGCCGGCGTCCTGACCTTCGAGCAGTTCAGCTACCGCGGTCCGGAAGACTTCTCGGGCCGCTTCCGCCTGGACGAGGGCTCGGCGATCGTCGCCGGCGTCCGCGTCACCGGCGCGCGCGCCGAACTGCAGATCGGCAACGAGCACGCGGTGGTCACGCGCTTCGCCGCCGACGCGCTCGGCGGCCGCGTCGCCACCGACTGGATCGACGAGCAGGGCGCCGGACAGCACGGATCCTTCGCCCTGGGCTTGGCCGAGCGCGCCGACGTGCGCGCGGAATTCCGCTTCGACGATTTCCTGCTCGAGCGCATGGGCGAGGAGCTCGGCTTCCGCGGACCGCTGGCCGGCAAATTGAGCGGATTGATCAGCCTGCGCAGCCCCGATCCCAGCCCGATCAACTACCGCGGCAGCGTGCGCCTGGACATCCGCGACGGCGTGCTCGGCACGGTGCCGGTGCTGGCGCAGATCTGGCGCCTGGTCGGCATCGAGTCGCCGACCTTCAACGAGGGCCGGCTGCGCCTGACGATGCTCGGCGAGGGCCGCATCCTGGTGGACGAGCTCAGCCTCAAGCATCCGCTGCTCGAAGTCACCGGCGAGCGCCTGATGACTATGGACTCCTACCTGGGGCTCAAGGTCACCGTGCGGACCTTCGGCTTCCTGGGCCGGCTGCCGCTCGTGCGCGACGTGCTCGACTGGTTCGTCGAGCAGGACGTCTACGGCCCGGCGGCGGCGCCGCGCCTGCGCCAGCGCGGCCTCGGCAAGATTCTGGTCGGCGATCCGGAGCGCATTCCCTTCCCGCTGTGGGTGCCGCCGGTGCAGCGTCCGGACTGGCGCCGCTCGCCGGCCCTGCCGGCGGACGCATAAGGTGCGGCGCTCCTAGAATTCGCCGGATGTTGCACGCCGTCGTGATGGCGGGCGGCTCCGGCACGCGCTTCTGGCCGGAAAGCCGCCGCAATCGCCCGAAACAGCTGCTGCCGATCACCGGCGGGCAGGCCATGCTCGCCGAAACGATCGCGCGGCTGGACCCGCTGATTCCGATCGAGCGCACGTGGGTCGTCACCAACGCGCAGCAAGTGCAGGGCGTGCGCCGCGTCTGCCCGCGCCTGCCGGTGTCGAACATCCTGGTCGAGCCGGTCGGCCGCAACACCGCGCCTTGCGCCGCGCTGGCCGCCGGCGTGATCCATCAGCAGGATCCGCAGGCCATTCTGGCGGTGCTGCCCGCGGACCACGCCATCAAGCCGGTCGCGGATTTCCAGCGCGCGCTGCGCGCCGCCGCCGCCGCCGCCGATCGGCCCGGCGCCTTCGTCACGTTCGGCATTCCGCCGAGCTGGCCGGCGACGGGCTACGGCTACATCCGGCGCGCCGCGCCGGCCGGCCAGTTCGAAGGCCTCGACTGCTACGCCGTCGCCGGCTTCACCGAAAAGCCCGACGCCGCGCGCGCCCAGGAATTCCTGGCCACCGGCGAGTACCTCTGGAACTCCGGCATCTTCGTGTGGCGCGCCGCCACCCTGCTCGAGGCGGTGCGCGCGCACATGCCCGAACTGGCCGCGGGCCTGGACGCGATGCTCGCGCAGCACGGCACCGCGGACTTCCAGCGCGCGGTGAACGCCATCTATCCCGGGCTGCCCAGCGTGGCGGTGGACGTCGGCATCATGGAGAAGGTGCAGGGCGTGCTGGTGCTCGCCACGCCCTTCCATTGGAGCGACGTCGGCTCGTGGAAGAGCCTCTATGAAGAACTCGAGCGCGACGCGCAAGGCAACGTGGCCGTCTTCCCGCAGGGCGGGGTGCTGCTGGCCGAACAGGCGCAGGGCGTGCTGGCCTACTCCAGCGAGCCGCAGATCATCGCGGTGCTCGGGCTCGACGACGTGGTGGTGGTGCGCACCGCCGACGCCATCCTGGTGGCGCGCCGGGATCGCGCCGAGGACGTGAAGCGATTCGTGGATGCGCTGAAGGCGCGCGGCCGCGAGGACGCCATCTGATGGCCTTGGGCCGCGTGCTGGCCGTGGATTACGGGCAGAAGCGCACGGGCCTGGCGGTCTGCGATCCGCTCGGCATCATCGCCTCCCCGCTGCCCGCGCTGGTCACGGAAGATCTGGAAGCCACCGTGCGCGGCATCGTCCAGCACGTGCGCGAACGCGACGTGCGCACCGTGCTGGTGGGCATGCCCTTTCTGCCCGACGGGCGCGAAGGGGCCCAAGTGCAGATCGTGCGCCTCTTTCTCGGCGCGCTGCGCGCGGCGCTGCCGGAGAAGGTTGCGCTGCTGGAGCGGGACGAGCGCCACACCACCCACGAGGCCAACGCGCTCTTGCGCGAGGGCGGCATGAACCGCATGCGCGCCAAGGAGCACGTGGACAGTGTGGCGGCGGTGGTGATCCTGCGCGAATATCTGCAGGAGATGGATCGGCCCCCGCTGCCGGACGACGAGGAACGCCGGGCCGGGTAGAATGTCCGCGAGTGTCGTTCGGGCGGCCGCGGCCGGCGCAAGCCGGTCGAGGAAAGTCCGGGCTCCGCAGGGCATGGTGGTGGCTAACGGCCACCGAGGGTGACCTCAGGGAAAGTGCCACAGAGAACAAACCGCCTAAGTCCCGCAAGGGGCCGGCAAGGGTGAAACGGCGAGGTAAGAGCTCACCGCGCGTCCGGCGACGGGCGTGGCAAGGCAAACCCCACCAGGAGAAAGCCCACATAGGAAGGGAGGTGCTGCCCGCACCGCAATGACCTTCGGGTAGGGCGTTCGAGGCCGGCGGCAACGTCGGACCCAGAGGAATGGCAGCCCCTCCGCAAGGAGGACAGGACCCGGCTTACAGAGCGACACTCACTTTTTCGGGCAGGCCGGGGTCTTGGGCCCCCACCATACCTAGCGATCCCATCAATCGTGGCCAGAGGGGAGTTTTCCACAAGATCTGGTGGTTGGGGCTAGCAGGAAGGCCTTGCCGTGGGCAGAATCAGTCCACCTTGGAGTTCGTCTGGGTCGTTCCGCGGTCGGTTCTCTTCCCGACCTTCACCCCGCATGGCCTGCTGGCCCTGGAGCCGACGGTCCTCGAGGAGCGCTTCCTGCGCCCGGCTCGCGAGCACGGTTTCTTCGTCGAGCGGCGCTGGGCGGAGACGCATTCGGAATACAAGCAGCCGATCCCCTACGTGGCGGTGCAGCGCGGCAGCGAGTTGCTCTGCCTCACGCGCCTCGGCGCGCAAGGCGAAAAGCGCCTGCACGGCAAGCGATCGATCGGCGTCGGCGGGCACGTCAATCCCTGCGACGCGCCGGACGCAACCGGCAACGTCGCTGCGGCCGGCGGGGAATTGTTCGAGCGCGCTTGTCATCGCGAGCTGCACGAAGAATTGATTCTGCCGGACGGTCCGCTCGCGCTGCGCCCCGTCGGATTGTTAAACGACGACACGACGCCCGTCGGCGCCGTCCACGTCGGCCTCGTCTACGCGCTCGACGCGCGCGGGCAAGACGTGGCCGTGCGCGAAACCTCGGCGATGGAGGGCGGCTTCGAGCCGCTCGCCGCGCTGCGCCGCCAAGCCGAATCGCCCGATTCGCCCTTCGAGACCTGGTCGGCACTCCTGCTCCGTTCCGGCGCGCTGCACGCCGACGCGAGCCTCACTCACCTGCAACGCTGAACCCCCGCAACAGCATGGTACTTCCAGTTCCCTCCCACGAGCTTCCCGACCCGATCGAGCTCATCCGCCGCCTCAAGGAGGCGCGCACCCGCTACAACGTCCGCGTCCGCTTCAAGGACGGTCGCGAAGAGCACGGCGCCATCACCTACGTCGAGCGCCTCGGCCGCGGCCGCATCATCGACGTGGACCGCGAATTCGCGATGGATTTCGCGATTCACGATCTGGCTGACATCGAGTACTAACTATTCCGGCGCGGGCTCGGGGGCGTAGGACAGGCCGCCCCCATCGCGCACGAAGCCGAGCAGGCGGATGCCGGCCACGCGCGCGCCGCGCACCGCCAGGCTGGTCGGCATGCCCACGCCGGCCACGGCGGCGGCGCCGGCCAGCGCGCATTTGTGAACGATTTCGTGGGAGATGCGGCCGCTGACGAGCAGCAGGAGCGGACGCGCCAGCGGCCAGTTGCCGGCCCGCAGCTGCGCGCCGAGCAGTTTGTCGGCGGCGTTGTGGCGCCCGACGTCCTCCGCCGTGTCGAGCAGGAGCAGTCCGCCATCCGGCAGAATTTCCACCAGACCGGCGCCGTGCGTGCCGGCGGTCAGCTGAAAGGTGGGCTGCCGGCCGCGCACTTCCGCGAAGACGCGCTGCAGCGCGGCGAGGTCGGGCAGGGGCGCTGGCGGGCCGGGGCGGCGCGGCAGAGCGCGCTGCAGATCGGCGAGCATGCGCGTGCCGCAGGTGCCGCAGGAAGAGCCGACCAGGCCGCGCGCGCGCGCGGCGTCGACGCGCAGGCCCTCGGCGAGCGCCACGTTCCAGGCGGCGTCGTCCGGCAGACCGCCCGCGCCCGGCGGACAGGGCTCGATGGCGCGCAGATCGTCCGCGCTCTGCAGAATGCCCTCGCTGGCCAGGAAGCCGGCGATCAGGTCGCGTTCGCGGCCCGGCGTGCGCAGCAGGACCGCGAAGGTCTGGCCGCGCACGCGGATTTCCAACGGCTCTTCCGTGGCGACGGCTTCGACCCGTGCCGGGCCGGACCGCAGCGGACAAGCGACGACGGGCTGCCAGGCGGCGTCCCGCCCGAGGACAGCCCTCTCCCCGGCCTGGGGAGAGGATTCCACGGTCCTAGCGCAGGAAGGTGGCGTAATCGGCTTCGTCGAAGCCGAGAATCGCCTTCTCGCCGCGCGCCAGCAGCGGGCGCCGGATCATGTCCGGGTTCTCGCGCAGGAGATCCACGACTTCCTTCTTCGTCTTGAAGGTGCGGTTCTCGACGTCGAGATCTTTGTAGGCGGAAGCCTTCTTGTTGAAGGCGTCCTTCGGATTGAGGGCGTCCACGGCCTTCTCGAGGAGTTTCTTGGCCGGAGGGCTGGTCAGGATGTCCACCTGTTCGAAGGGGACGTCCTTCTTCTTGAGGTAGGTGACCGCCTTCTCGCAGGACTTGCAGTTCGACTTGATGTAGAGTTTGACCACGCTCGATCCAGGGCTGAATTGGTCTTGGAAGGGCTGCGGCTAGAAGCCGACTGATACCGGTGTCGATGGGACCCGCCGGCTGCGGCTCAACTGGGCTGACCGGTTGTGCCGGCTCGCCAGTGGGCCAACATTCTAGCCAAAATCGGCCTCCACGGCAAGGCCGCAAACCCCTTTCTGGCAAGGACTTAGGACTTCTCGGACCCGGGGAGGCCGAAGACTTGGAGAATCTTGACCAAATTCCCGGCGAAGGTGGAGCGGGGCACCACCATCAATCCCAGGGCCGTGGCGGCGGCCTGGAGCTCCTTGGCCTCGTGGGAGCAGTAGACCACCAGGGTCCAGCTCCGGGTGCGCTTGTCCTTCAGCACTTTCCTCAGCAGGGACAGGCCGTTGCAGGAGCCGTCCTCGAGGTCCAGAACCAGGCCCAGGGCCGGCCGGGAGGCAATTTGCTCGAAAACGTCCCCCTGCCAGTCGGGCGTGAAGGGATCCTTGCGCAGGGCGCGCAAAGTCCCCACGATCCTCTCCCAGAAGAAGTCTTCTGAGACAAGGACGTGCACCATCGGAAGACCCGGCTGGTCTTCCGGCTGCTTGTCCGCCGTCATTCTGTGTGAGGCCTCTTGACTACAATCGGCGCAGAAATGGCTTCCTCGACCTCAATTTCGGCCCAGCCTGTCGCCTACCCCGTTCCGGAGTATCCGCCGGCCTCCCATTTCATCGGCGGCGAGTGGGTGGCCCCCGCCAGCGGGCGCACCACCGGCTCCGTGGACCCGGCCACCGAGGCGGTGCACGCCCAGGTGGCGGCCGGAGACGCGGCCGACGTGGACCGGGCGGTCCGGGCGGCGGCGGCGGCCTTCGTCCATCCGGCGTGGCGGCGGATGGCGCCGGCCCAGCGCGCCAAGATTCTGTGGCGCATGGGCGAGCTGGTGGATCAACACCGCGCCAATCTGGCGCTGTGCGAGACCTACGACACCGGGAAGACGGCGTTCGACTCGGGCAAGATCGAGATCCCGCTGGTCGGGGAGATCTTCCGCTACTACGCCGGCTGGGTCACGAAGATCGAAGGCGGCGTGCTGCCGCTGGCCGGCAACGCGATGGGCCTGCGCCTGCGCGAACCGGTGGGCGTGTGCGGTCTGATCACGCCGTGGAATTTTCCGCTGCTGCTGGCGGCGTGGAAGATTGCGCCGGCGCTGGCTTGCGGCAATACCGTCGTGCACAAGCCCAGCGAGCAGACTTCGCTGACGGCGCTGTGGCTGGCGAAGCTCGGCGCTGAGGCCGGGCTGCCGGCGGGCGTCTTCAACGTGGTGACGGGCAGCGGCTCGCAGGTCGGGACGCCGCTCGTGAAGCATCCGCTGGTGGACAAGATTTCCTTCACCGGCAGCACCGAGGTGGGCCGCATGATCCAGCGCGAGGCGGCCGCGACGCTGAAGCGCGTGACGCTGGAACTGGGCGGCAAGTCGCCGAACATCGTGTTCGCCGACGCCGACCAGAAGGCCGCGGTGCGCGGCGCGATGACCGGCGTCTTCTACAACAAGGGCGAGGTCTGCGCGGCGGGTTCGCGCGTGCTGGTGCAGCGCGAGGCCTATCCGGCTTTCCTCGAGCAGCTGACCGCGGCGGTGGCGAAGACCACCGTCGGGCATCCGCTCAAGGAGGGCGTGCGCATGGGGCCGGTGTGCAACGCGGCGCAGTACGAGAGCGTTCTGGGCTGGTTCCAGAAGGGCGCCGAGGGCGGCGCGCGGCTGGTCGCTGGCGGCAAGGACCTGCGGCAGGAGGCTGGCGGCGGCAAGGGGTATTACGTCGCGCCGACCGTGTTCGCCGACGTGGATCCCGCTGCGCCGCTGGCGCAGGAAGAGGTGTTCGGGCCGGTGATGGCCGTGATTCCGTTTGACAAACCGGAGGACGCGCTGCGGATTGCGCATCAGTCGCGGTACGGGCTGGCGGCGGCGGTGTGGACGCGCGACGTCGGCAAGGCGCTGTCTCTGGCGCGGGATCTGCGCGCGGGAACGGTGTGGGTGAACGCTTACAATTTGTACGATCCGGCGCTGTCGTTCGGCGGCTTCAAGGAGTCCGGGTACGGGCGCGATCTGGGAGCGGACGCGATTGCGTCCTACACCGAGTCGAAGTCGGTGTGGATCAATCTGGATTGAGGCGGTCGTGAAAACGATTCCGGAGATTCTGGATGGCGCCAAGACCGTGGCGGTGGTGGGCTGGTCCGAGAAACCGGAACGCCCCAGCCACTGGATCGCGGCATACCTGGAGAAGGCGGGCTACGCGGTGACGCGCGTGAATCCGGGCCTCGCGAACCGCGGCGTGCCCGGCGTCGTCGCCGCAATCCCTCCGGGCGTGGACGTCGTGGACGTATTCCGCTCCCCCGAACACGTGCCCGCCGTCGTCGCCGAAGCCATCGCCGCGCACGCGAAAGTCGTCTGGATGCAGCCCGGCGCCGAGAACGAAGACGCCGCCGCCACCGCGCGCGCCGCGGGGCTCACCGCGATCGTCGGGCCGTGCATGTACGCGGAGCATCGCGCGCGGTTCGGCAAAGAGTGAAGAGCCTGTGAAGTTCTGAGCGCCGGGGCGGGCGCGGGTAGTTTCACTTCTCGACGCGCATGCCGATTTTCGTCCGAACGATTCCCGTCGCGCTCTGCATTCTGACAACCCCGAGCTGCGACGTCTTCTACGGCATCCAGCGCTCCGTCGAGATCGAGCGCCTGCCCACGCCCGAGGAGGTGACGGCGGCGCTGCATGATGTGCCCGGCGTGGATGACGTCGAGCGCCACACCATGCCGGCTTCCACGTATTGGCGCTGGTTCGAGTGCCTGGTGCACGATCCGCCCTACGAACAGTACGCCTACACCGCAGGCGAGTTGTCAGGCGTGGTCGAGGTGCGCGAATGGGAGAGCGGTGAACGAACGCTCGGGATCTACCGCCTCTGGATCAACATCCCCCCGACGTCCGCGGTCTACGAGGACACGCGCCGGCTCATGGATTTGGTCTACGCGAGCCTGCTCCAGCGCATCCCGGATCTGCCTCCCGCCGATCAACTCAAGGAGAGACTGCACTCTCCTTGATTCGTCATCATCCGCCGTCGAAGGTATGATGGTCGCCCCATCATGTCCACGACCTTAAAATCGCCGATTTCAGCCTTCATTCAATCGAGCCTGGCGTTGACTGCCCTGGCCCTATCCGCGTGCGGAACGCCGAACGAGTCGCAGCAGCCCGCTGACAGCGGCTTTCAAGCTGCTGCGGGCAGCCTCGACCGCAGTTCGCTGCCCATCCGCGAACCGGAGCGGCCCATCTACACGGAACTCGACGTCCGCAACGCAACGCCGCCCGCGCGCTTCGAAGTGAAGGCTCCGGCCGGCGCCCCGAACGTGGTCGTGGTGCTGATCGACGACATGGGCTTCGGAGTGTCCGATGCCTTCGGCGGTCCCGTGCCCATGCCCGCGCTGGCGAACCTCGCCGGGAGTGGCCTGCGCTTCAACCGCTTCCACACCACCGCCGTGTGCACGCCGTCGCGCTCTGCGCTGCTGACCGGCTACAACCATCATTCGAACAACAGCGGATCGATCACCGAGACGGCGACGAGCTTTCCGGGCATGAACTCGATCCGGCCGCAGACGATCACGCCCATGGCCGAGGTTCTGCGCCTCAACGGCTTCAACACAGGATTCTTCGGCAAGAGCCACGAAGTTCCGGCCTGGGAACTCTCGCCGGTCGGACCGCAGGATCGCTGGCCCACCCGCAGTGGCTTCGAGAAGTTCTACGGCTTCCTGGGCGGCGAGACGAATCAGTGGGCGCCCACGATTTATGACGGCGTGACGGTCGTCGAGGCTCCGCACGATCCTGACTATCACTTCACCACCGACATGACCAATCAAGCAGTTGCGTGGCTGAACTTCCAGGAGACCCTGGCGCCGGACAAACCTTTCTTCATGTACTACGCGCCGGGAGCGACGCATGCGCCGCACCACGTTCCGGTTTCCTGGATCGAGAAGTTCAAGGGCAAGTTTGATGCCGGCTGGGACGCGCTGCGCGAGCAGACCCTGGCGCGCCAGATCCAACTGGGCGTCGTGCCCCAGGGCACCAAACTGCCGCCCAAACCCGAAGGCATTCCGGACTGGAAATCCCTCAACGCCGACGAGAAGAAACTCTTCGCGCACCAGATGGAAGTCTACGCCGCCTTCGCCGCGCACACGGACTACGAGATCGGCCGTCTGATCGCCGCGCTGGAGAGCCTCGGGCAAATGGACAACACCGTGTTCATCCTGATCGCGGGTGACAACGGCGCGAGCGCGGAAGGCCAGCGCAACGGCATGTTCAACGAGATGACCTATTTCAGCGGCGTGCCGGAAAAGGTGGAAGACATGCTGAAGCATCTGGATGAGTGGGGCGGTCCGAGCACCTACCCGCACATGGCCGCCGGCTGGGCCGTCGCGCTGGACGCGCCTTTCGCCTACACCAAGCAGGTCGGCTCCGACTTTGGCGGCACGCGCAACGGCATGATCGTGCATTGGCCGGCCCGCATTTCCGCGAAAGGCGAGATCCGCTCGCAATTCACCCACCTCATCGACGTGGCGCCCACCGTCTACGAACTCACGGGCGTGCCGGCTCCGCGACTGGTGAACGGCATCGAGCAGGATCCGATCGAGGGCATCAGCTTCGCCTACGCTTTCGGCGACGCGAAAGCGCCGGAGCGGCACACGACTCAGTACTTCGAAATGTTCGGCAATCGCGCGATCTACCACGAGGGTTGGTTCGCGCGCACCATCCACCGCGCCGCATGGGAGTCGAAGGTGCGACGCCCGCTGCAGG
>CAYVPL010000042.1:0-14020 GCA_964453755.1 uncultured Planctomycetales bacterium | reverse complement strand
GTACGGGATGCAATGAGGCGACCCAGCAAGAAATCCGGCCGCAGCGCCGCCAAACCCGGCCGCGGAGCCGGGCCGGGCCTGCGCCGGCGCATCCTCGACGCCGCCCGCAGCCAGCTCATCCAGCACGGCTACGCTCACTTCTCGATGCGCAACATCGCCGCGCGCGTGGGCGTCTCCGCCACCAGCATCTATCTCTACTTCGACGGCAAGGACACTCTGGTGCACGGCCTGATTGACGAAGGGATGGAAGCGCTGCATCTGGCTCTGGAGCAGGCGGACGATCCGCAGGCCGCGCCCGCCGCGCGCCTCGAGCGCCTGTGCCAGGCTTATCTCGATTTCGGCCACGCC
The DNA here is from genome assembly GCA_964453755.1 of uncultured Planctomycetales bacterium. Taxonomy (GTDB): domain Bacteria; phylum Planctomycetota; class UBA1135; order UBA1135; family UBA1135; genus JAQBVK01. Next base: position 13,672 of record CAYVPL010000042.1, on the reverse strand, counting down.
AATCCCGAGTACTACGAGATCATGTTCCTGCTGCACCCTGCGCGCATGGCGCGCTATCCCGCCGAGAAGTACCGCCGCGCGCGCCGCAACCTCGAGCTCTTCGCCGGCGCGCTCGCGCCCTTGAGTCCCGCCGGCGCCGACCTGCGCCTGACCAGCCACGCGCTGTGGTGCCTGTTGCACGGCGCGGTGTCGCTGCGCCTCGCCGGGCGCATGGACTCCCACGTCGAGCCGGAGCGCCTGGCCGCCGAAACCGTCCACCGCGCGCTGCGCATGGTGACCGCCGCCTGAACCCGTGAGTCCGCTCTTCCTCTTCCTGCTGCTGCTCGCCGGCTTCCTGGCGCTGGGCTTCTTCGGCCTGCCGCTGATCGCCTGGACCGCATTCTTCGCCGGCTGGCTCTTCCTGGCCGGAGCGCATTGGCTGATCTGGGTGCCCTTCCTGGCAGCAGCGCTGCTCTTCAACCTCGCGCCGCTGCGGCGCTTGCTGATCACCGCGCCGCTCATGAAATTCCTGGAGCGAGCCGGATTGCTGCCGAAAATTTCCGCGACCGAGCGCGAAGCACTGGAGGCCGGCACCGTCTGGTTCGAAGGCGAACTCTTCTCCGGCGACCCTGATTTCGAGCGCCTGTTCAGCGAGAAATCGCCGCGCTTGAGCGACGTCGAACAGGCCTTCCTCGACGGCCCGGTCGAAGAAATCTGCCGCATGTGCAACGACTGGCAGATTCACCAGCGGCGCGACCTGCCGGCCGAAGTCTGGAGCTTTCTGCGCGAGAAGGGCTTCTTCGGCATGATCGTGCCGCAGCAATACGGCGGCCTCGCCTTCTCCGCCTACGCGGTCAGCGAGGTGATCGGCAAGCTGTCCTCGCGCTCGCTGCCGCTCGGCATCACGGTGATGGTGCCCAACTCCCTGGGTCCCGCCGAACTGCTCGCGCACTACGGCACCGACGCGCAGAAGGCCGAACTGCTGCCGCGCCTGGCCCGCGGCGAATTGATTCCCTGTTTCGCCTTGACCGAGCCGCACGCCGGCTCCGACGCCGGCTCCATCCGCGCCACGGGCACCGTGTTCAAGGACGAGAACGGCGCGTTCAAACTGCGTCTCGACTGGACCAAGCGCTACATCACTCTGGCCGGCCGCGCCAACCTGATCGGTTTGGCCTTTCAGCTGAAGGATCCTGACAACCTGCTCGGCCGCGGAACCGAGCTCGGCATCACCTGCGCGCTGATTCCCGAAGACGCGCCCGGCATCGTGCGTGGCCGCCGCCACGATCCGCTCGGCGTGCCCTTCATCAACTGCCCCTTCGAGGGGCATGGCGTGGTGGTGGGAATCGACGCGATCATCGGCGGCCCCGCGCGCGCCGGCCAGGGCTGGCGCATGCTGATGGAGCAGTTGGCGGCCGGACGCGGCATCATGCTGCCGGCGCAGAGCACGGTCGGAGTCAAGGCGGCGGCCCGCGTCGCGGGCGCCTACTCCGGCGTGCGCAAGCAGTTCGGCGTGGCCATCGGCCGCTTCGAAGGCGTGCAGGAGCCGCTCGCGCGGCTGGGCGGCTCGGCCTACCTGCTGGAAGCGGCGCGCCGTTTCACTTGCGGCGCGCTCGACGGCGGCGCGAAGCCGGCCGTGGTTTCGGCCATCGCCAAATATCACTTCACCGAGATCATGCGCGCTCGCCTGGCCGACGCGATGGACGTGCTGGGGGGCGCCGCGATCAGCCGCGGTCCCCGCAACCCGATCGCGCAGGCCTACGTGGCGGCGCCCATCTCCATCACCGTCGAAGGCGCCAACATCCTGACGCGCACGCTGATGATTTTCGGCCAGGGCGCGATCCGCTGCCATCCCTGGGCGCAAAAGGAAATCACCGCCCTGGAGCAGAAGGATCTGGCAGGCTTCGACGAGGCCTTCTGGAGCCACGTCGGCCACGTCGCCTCGAACGTCAGCCGTTCGATCGTGCTCTCGCTCACCCGCGGCCGCGCCGCCCGCGTGCCGGGCTCGTCTGCCGTGCGCCGCGATCTGCAGAAACTGGCCTGGGCCTCCGCCAGTTTCGCCGCCACGGCCGATCTCGCCATGGCCTTGCACGGCTCCGCCCTCAAGCGCAAGGAGTCCATGGCTGGCCGCTTCAGCGACGTCTTCTCCTGGATGTACTTGGCCTCCGCCGCCGTCAAGCGCTTCGAGGAAGAGGGCTGCCGCCGCGAAGACCGCGCCTTCTACCGCTGGACCATGGATCACGCCTTCGCGCGCATGCAGGAGGGCTTTGACAATCTCTTCCGCGAGTTCGGGCATCCCGGCGTGGACTGGCTGCTGCGCGGGCCGGTGGGGGTGTGGTCGCGCATGAATCCGCTGTCCGCCGGACCCCGCGACGCAGACGGGCAAGCCATCGCCGAGGCGCTGCAGACGCCCGGCGAGCAGCGCGACCGGCTCACCGCCGGCCTCTACCGCCCGCGCGGCGAGGCCGAACCGCTCGCGCGCCTGGAAGAGGCGCTGCTGCTCTGTCACCGCGCCGAAGAACTGGCGCAGAATCTGCGCCGCGCAGTCAAGCAGGGCCGCCTGCCCAAGCTGCCCTTCGAGCAGTTGGTGGCGAAGGCGATCGAGGAGACCATTCTCACGCGCGAGGAGGCCGACGTCCTGGCCCGCGCCGAGCGCGCGCGCGACGCAGCCATCCAGGTGGACTCCTTCACCGACGCGGAATATTTCGCCACCGCGCTGCGCGACGCCTGACCGCACCGTGCGATTTCCGCCTTTCTATCCGCATCCGCTGCTGCGCGAGCGCCACGCGATGACCATCGCCGGCGCCAAGCTGCGCCGCGGCCTCGACTCCTTCGTCGCGGCGGGCCAGGATTTCTGGCTGCCCGTGGACGCGGAAACTTCGGTGAAGGTCGAGATGAACTGGCAGCCCGACGCCGACGCGCCGGTGCTGATCCTGATCCACGGCCTGATGGGCAGCGCGCGCTCGCCCTACATGCTCGGCACCGGCGCCAAAGCCTTCGCGCGCGGCTTCTCAGTGCTGCGCCTCAACATCCGCAACTGCGGCGAAACCTGGGACCGCACGCCGACGCTCTACAGCGCCGCGCTGACCGCCGATCTCGACGCGCTGGTGGCCTGGGTCGGCCAGCACCATCCGCGCAGCGCCGTGGGAGTGGCCGGCTTCTCGATCGGCGGCTCCATCCTGGCTCACGCCGCCGCGAAGTGGGGCGGCCGTCCGGCCGCCGACGTGCGCGGCATCGCGCTGGTGAGCACGCCGCTCAATCTCGTCACTTGCTGCCGCGCCATGCACACCGGGGTGATGAACCACCTCTACATGAAGAACTTTCTGCGCGGCTTCCGCCGCGCGCTGCAGGGCAAGGCCGAGCGCTATCCGCACCTCTATCCCTGGGACGCCGCGCGCGGCTTTCGCGACTTCTACAGCTTCGACCATCTGTGGACCGCGCCATCCTTCGGCTACCGCAGCGCCAACGACTATTACAACCGCGCCAGCGCGCTGAAGGCGCTGCCGGCCATCGAATTGCCCGGCCTGGTCATCCACGCCGACGATGACCCGCTGGTGCCCTACAACTCGCGCGATCTCGCGGGCCTGCACGCGCGGCCCAATCTGCGCGTGCTGCTGACGAGCAGCGGCGGGCACAACGGATTCTACGCCGCCGCGCCCGCGCGCTCGCCCGACTGGCTGGACGCCGACCGCTGGTGGGCGGAGAACCGGGTCGTCCAGTGGCTCTCCGCCCGTTGCGCCTAGGCGCGACTTCCTACCAGATCACCACGCGCGCTTCTTCCGGCCGCGCCATGGGCGCGCCGCTCTCCACGTACCAGGCCGCGGCGAATTCCGGCAGGTTTGACAACGGCCCGTTGCAGCGGAACTCGTTGGTGGCGTGCGGATCGGTGGCGACCTGGATCTTCAGCGCCTCCGGCCGGTTGTTCTCGCGCCAGGCCGTGGCCCAGGACTTGAAGAAGCGCTGCTCGGGCGACAGGCCGTCCAGCCATTCCAGCGGCGCCGTCTCCTGCGAGATCTGCAGGGCGCGGAATGCCATCTTCAGGCCGCCGAGGTCGGCGATGTTCTCGCCAAGCGTCAGTTGGCCGTTCAGGTTCAGGCCGGGCAGCACTTCGTGCTCGTTCGCCTGCTGCACCAGCATTTCGGCGCGGCGCATGAATTCCGCGCGATCCTCCTCGGTCCACCACATGCGGTACACGCCGTCGGCGTCGAACTGGCTGCCCTGGTCGTCGAAACCGTGCGTGATCTCGTGGCCGATGATCGCGCCCATCGCGCCGTAGTTGGCGGCGACGTCTTGCGTCTCGCCGAAGAAGGGCGGTTGCAGAATCGCGGCCGGGAACACGATCTCGTTGCGCATCGGGTGGTAGTAGGCATTCACCGTCTGCGGCGTCATGCCCCACTCCTGCGGATCAATCGGCTTGCCGACCTTCGCCATGCCGTCTTGATTGGCGAAGTTCGCCGCCGCGATGACGTTGCGCAGGTACTGCCCTTCGACGAATTCCAGCGCCGAGTAGTCCTGCCATGCGTCGGGATAGCCGATCTTCACGCCGAAGGCCTCCAGTTTCTTGAGCGCCTCGGCCTTGGTCTCCGGCCCCATCCATTCCAGCGACTCGAGATTCTCGCGGTAGGCGGCCAGCAGATTCGCCACCATCTCCTCGGCCATCTGCTTGGCGACCGGCGTGAAGGCGCGCGCGACGAAAGCCTTGCCCACGGCTTCGCCCACGGCGCCCTCGGTCACGGCCAGCACGCGCTTCCACCGCGGCTTCATTTCTTCTTCGCCGCGCAGAGTGGCGCGGTAGAAGTCGAAATCTTCCTCGACGAATTCCTCCGGCAGCGCCTGCGCGAAGGCGCTGACCAGATGGAAGCGCAGGTAGGCGCGCCACAGGTCCGGGCTGGAATCGGTCAGGATGGCGTCGAGGCCCGTGAAATAGCGCGCGGTGGCCAAGTTGACGACTTCCGGCGGAGTCAGGCCGATGCCGGCCATCCAGCGGCGCAGATTCAGGTTCGGCACGGCGGCTTCCGCCTCGGCCAGCGTGATCTGGTTGGCCAGATTGCTGATGTCGCGCATCTCGTTCGGCGTCAGCGAGGTGGCGGCCAGGCGCGTTTCCAGCGCCAGCACGCGCGCGGCGTCGCGCTCTGCGCCCGCCTTGTCCTGTCCCAGCAGGCGGAACATGTTGCTGACGTGCGCGACGTAGGCCTCGCGAATCTCGACCTTCTCCGCTTCCTCGCTCGAGTAGTAGCTGGGTTCCGGCAGACCCAGGCCGCCCTGGATCAGGAAGAGCACGGTCTGCTCCGGCGTCACGAGGCTGGCCTCGGGGCCCGCGCCGAAGGCCACGCCGACGCCCGCAGCGTGCAGGCGCGCGATGGCGTCAATCAGCGCGGTGCGCGTCTTGATCGCGGCGATCATCTCCAGCTCCGGCCGCAGCGGCTCGACGCCGAGGCTCTCGATGGTCTCCTCGTCCATGCCGCTGGCCCACAGGATGCCGACCTTCTGCAAGTCGGGATCCAGGTCCGGATGGCTGCGACGATTCGCCGCGTCTTCCAGCACTTCGCGCAGCACTTCCAGATTGCGCTCGTTGATCTCGTGGAAGACGCCGTAGGAGGAAAACTCCGGCGGCACCGGGTTATCCGCCAGCCACTCGTGGTTGACGTGCACGAAGAAGTCTTCGGCGGCGGCGGCCGGAGCGGGCGCCGCGGCCTGTTCCGATTCGGCCGAGGTGCATCCGAAGCCGAGCAGCGCGGCGAGCGCCGCGGCGGTCCAAGGGAGACGGGGGACGATCATGGTGCGGGGATTCTACGCCCCGGCCGCGAACGCCCCGCCGCCTACTACGGATACTGCACGAGGCCGGTGCGGCTGAAGCGCGGCGGTCGTCCCGCGCCCGCGGCAATGCCCGCAAAGCCGACGGTGCGGCCCGACCACGAAGGATGGGGAGCGATCACCTGCTCGGCCAAGCCGTCCGCGCCGGCGCTCCCGGCGAAGGCGACGACCGCCGAACTCGGCCGGAAGCCGAGGGATCCGTAGGGGGTTTGAAACTGGCCCAGGTCCAGGGACCAAGCCAAGCCGGCGCGGTTCGCGCTGCGTCCGGCGATGCCCGTCATCACCGACGCCCCGCCTTCGATCACCCACAGAGGCGGTTCCGCGCACAGGCTCTCGGTTTCCAGCGGCTCGCCGAATGCGCCGGCGCCCAGCACGAAACTCAGCAGATTCTCCTCGCCTTTGACTTCGGCGAGCAGGATGCAGGTGGCCAGCCGGCGGATGATGCGCTGCTGCTCGGCCGCCGACAAGGGCTCGCCGCCGGGCGGGCTGTCGGTGCAGCCGCTGTGGCCGCCGCCGATCAGTTCCCAGTAGGCGTCGCGCCGCGAAGCCACGGAGGCGCGGTCGAACCAGTCGCGCACCTCGCCCGGCGGGACCAGATTGTCCACGCTGCCGGCGACCCACCAGGCGCTGCCGCCGTAGGTCTGGAAGTTCCCGGCGCCGGCCGGCAGATTCACCGCCTGCAGGCCGATCACGTTGAGCACGCGCGGCTCCACGGCGATCAATTGTGAAAGGGTGCCTCCGCCCATGGAGTGACCCAGAGCGCTCCAAAGCGCATTCGGGTCGCACATTCCCTCCATCCAAGAGCCCGGGCGGAAGGATTCGTCTTCCAGCCACCAGAGGGCGGCGCGCGTGTCCTCGGCGAACTCACGGGTGTCCGGGAACAGGCCGGACTCGGTGTTCGTGCTTGAAACAAAGAAGCCCCAACTGGCCAATTGCGTGCAGATCAGGTCGTAGCCGTCGGCGGTGCCCAGCCAGCCGTGCTGGAAGGCCACCAGCGGGAAAGGGCCGCCGGAGGGGTCTGCGGCGGCATTGGGGCCAGAACTCGAAGCCGGGTAGTAGACGCGCACGTCCACCAGGCCCTGGCCGAAGCGCTGATCCTGCAGCAGCAGATCGCGCCAGCCCACGGCGTGCGGTCCGGGATCTTCGGGCAATTGGAGAGCAGTGAGGCTGAGGAGGAGGGGGAGGAGCATCTTGAAATCCGGATGCCCCATCTTAAGCAGATTTGCGCTCATTGGGGTGATCGGACGCGGCGCGCGAACGTCAATATTTGACCTCGCCACCCGGCAGGGGGTTACGCGATCGAGGGAGACCGGTCGCTCCAGCGCAGAAAATCTTGTGCACGCGGCGCCTGCCCGCCGCGCGCGCAAGTGTTTGGCCCGCCTAAGATCATGCGGTGGCGCAGCCGCGGATCCTGCTCTCACGAAGGCGCTGGGCCCTGATCTGGTTCCTGTCCTTCGCCGCCTTGGCTGCGGCCGCTCCGGCGCTGGCCTGGTGGTCGAGCCGCAATCCGGGCATGGCCGGGCGCGCGCAGGCCCTGGCCGACGCCGAGGCCTTCGAATCCAGCCTTGCCCTGCGCGGGCGCAGTTGGCGCCAGGAATTGTTGGCGGCCGAGTTCGCCGATCCCGCGCCCCTGGTTCCGGTGCGCTGGACCGAGGAGGGTCTGCTGCTCTCGCCGCGTCCTCCCGCCGCCGGGCTGGCGTTGCGCGACGCGGAGCCGGCGGAGGGCGAGTTGGCCTTCACTCCGGCTCAGGGCTGGCTGCTGCAGGCGCGCCAAGCGTCCGCCGATCCGCAGGCCGCGCTGGAAGCCTGCGCGCAAGGTCTCGCCAGCGCAGCGCCGGGCGAGGCGCCGACGCGCGCGCGCCTGCGTCTGCTGGCTGCGCAGATCGCGGCGCGCGCCAGCGATTGGCCAACCGCGGCCGAGCAGCTCACCGCGCTGCGCGGCGCAACGGGCGCCGCCGATCTGCTCGACGAGCGCCCGCTCGGCCTCTTGAGCGCGCACCGGCTGGCCGACGCCTTGGAGGCGGGCGGCGACGCCGGCGGCGCGCAGCTGACGCGCGAGTTGCTGCGTCAACAATTGATCGCCGGCGAACTGCCGCTGCCCGCCGCGGAAGTGGAGCGCGAACTGCGCTTCCTGCGCGAAGCCGCGGCGCCCGGCGAGGCGCAATTGTCAACCGAGGAGCGGGCCGCAGTGCTGCTGCTCGGCTGGGGCGGCGCGCTCGAGCGCGCGATCGCGGAGGATCCGGTTCCGGAGGGCTTGCTGCTGCCCGGCGGCATGCGCGCGCTGCTGGATCCGGCGGCGCGGCGCGGCGCGGTGTTCGAGGAAGCGGCGCTGCGCGCCAGCCTGCAGCGCGCCTGGGCCGAACTGCTGCCGGCGGACGGATCCTGGGAGGTCGCCACTGCGGAAGCGGCGGCCGGAGCGGGCAGCACGCTGGGCGCAGTGGCGGCGCCGCCGGGCATGCCGGGCGGTTGGCGCCTAGTGTTGGCGCGACCCGAGGCCTACGTGGAAGCCATCACGCGGCGGCAGAACGGCCTGATGCTGGGCGCGGCGGTGCTGGCGGCGGCCTTCCTGGCCGTGGGCTGGATCGGAAGGCGGGCGCTGCTGCGGCAGGCGGAGTTGGAGCGCCTGCGCGTGGAATTCGTCTCGGGCGTGAGCCACGAACTGCGCACGCCGGCCGCCTCGCTGGCGCTGCTAGCTGACAATCTCGCGGAGGGCCGCGTCACGGACAGCGCGCGGCAGGGCGAATACTTCGAAGCGATGCGGCGCGACGCGCGGCGGCTGCAGCGGCTGGTCGCCGACGTGCTGGACGTGTCGCGCCTCGAGCGCGGCTCCTTCCGCGTCGAACCGGCGCTGCAGGATCCCGCGCCGATCCTGCGGCGCGCGGCGGCCGAGCATCGGCCGCGCTTGGCGGATGCGGGCATGGAGTTGCGGGAGGAAATCGCGGACGATCTGCCGGCGGCGGCGCTGGACGCGGAGGTGCTCGAGCGCGTGCTGGCGAATCTGCTGGAGAACGCGCGCAAGTACGCGGCCGGCGGCGCGCTGGTGCTGCTGCGCGGGCGCGCAGAGGGCGGCCGCCTGATCGTGGAAGTGGAGGACTGCGGCCCGGGCGTGCCGGAGCCTTGGCGCGAGCGCATCTTCCAACCTTTCGAGCGCGTGCCCGACGGCGCGCCGATGTCCGCTGGCGCGGGCCTGGGCCTGGCGCTGGTGCTGGCGGCGGCCGAGGCGCACGGCGGCAGTGTGCGCGTCGAAAGCGGCGCGGGCGGCGTCGGCGCGCGCTTCGTGCTGGAGTTTCCGCCTGCGGGGCCAGGGGTTGGGGCGGGGGCGTGAGCGGCAGCCCGCGCTTGTTGGTGGTGGAGGACGAACCCGGCCTGCGCATGGGTTTGGTGGACGGCCTGCGCAGCGAGGGCTTCACGGTGGAGGAGCGCACCGACGGCGTCAGCGGGCTGGCGCGCGCCGAAGCGGGCGCGCTCGACGCGCTGGTGCTGGACTTGATGCTGCCGGGGTTGGACGGGATGGAGGTGCTGCGGCGGCTGCGGCGCGCGCGCAATCCGCTGCCGGTGCTGATCTTGTCGGCGCGCGGCGAGGATGCGGACCGGATTCTGGGCTTCGAGTACGGCGCCGACGATTACGTCGTCAAACCGGCGCCGCTGCGGGAGATCGTGCTGCGGCTGCGCGCGATTCTGCGCCGGGCGGGCGAGGCGCCAGCCGTGACGGTGGTGCGCTTCGGTGAGGTGGAGGCGGATTTTTCCGCCTACTCGCTGACGCGCGGCAAGCAACGATTCGGGCTGAACCGGATGGAGGCGGAGCTGCTGCGCTTCTTCCTGGCGCATCCGGGCGAGCCGCTGGATCGGAACCGGCTGCTGGTGGAGGTGTGGGGGCAGGCGCGGCCGGCGTCGGCGACGCGGACGGTGGACACGCACGTGTTCCGGCTGCGGCAGAAACTGGAGGAGGATCCGGAGCGGCCGCGGCATCTGCACACGCTGCGCGGGGTGGGCTACCGCTTCGATCCCTGAGGCCGGGGGCATTTGACCAAGATTTGACAGAGCTGTGTCACAGCGGTGACCCCGGATGTGCGTCCATAGGGTCATGTGGATCGCCCTCCTCCTCTCCCTGCTGCCGTCGGCCATGCCTGCGGACATGCGCCAGAATCCTGGTTCTGCCTCCGAGCCCTTCATGCAATGGGACGGCGAGACGGAGGATGCGTACCGGCGCGCGCTGCATCTGTGGGCCGTGCGCGGGAAGCCGGGCGAAGCGGCGGACATTCTGCTCTCGCTCGCGGACAAGCCCGAGGTGACGCAGATTGCGGGCCAAGCCTCCTGGGTGCTGGTCCTCGCCGCGCAAGCGCTCGCTGAAGCCGGCCGCACCGACGAAGCCGCGGCGCTGATCCCCGGCATCGAGCGCGGGGCAAGGGGGACGCAGCTGGAGGTCTTCGTCGGTCGCGAGCTTGCAACACTGAGCGGACAGTTGGGAGTGGGATCCAATGGATTGGATCCCGCGTTCGATGAGTACTTTCGAGAGGCTGTCGTCAAGCCAGGCGCGAATGTCTGGCTGGTTGACACCTACGGGCGCTCGCTGCTGCCATACATCCTGAACCTGATCGAGACTTGGCAATCGGATCCGAAGGAAGCATCCGTGGTGATCCAGTCCGTCCAGCTCGGTTGGGCGATCGCCGATGACGAGTACGTCCAAGAACTGCTCAGGATATCGAAGAACATGTCGACCCTGAGTTATCTCACGGTGTTCGGGAGTGGAAGGGCCGCAGGAGACCTTACTGCCCGTCAATCATCCCTCCAGTTCTGGCTCACACAATCCCGATCCGGTGACCAGCAGCGAGCCGCCAGCGCCGCCGCCATGCTCCCGAACTTTCTGCTGCGGATCGACGATGCTGCTGACCTGACCATCCTGAATTACGCCTTGGCATCGGACAGTAATCTGCTGAGCCGGATCATCGAGACTCTGACCGGACAGAAGGAGGAGGCAGCCAGGAAACTCCTTCTCGCCATCGCGCGCGAGGCACCTCCTGAACTGGCCCATGCTGCGGGGAATGCGCTTTCCCAGTATGGCATTCAGGAGGTCGTGGATCTCGCCTCATCCGGAGAACTGACGGACGTAGCTCGTTACCTCGTAACGGTGGCCCGCATTCGATTGGACAACTGGGGCATTCCGGGCAGAAACGATGGAGTTGCGAGTATCGCAATGCGCCTCGCCAATGACTGTCATGTCAAAGATGCGTTCATCCGGGATCAAACATCGCGCATGAGTGTTGCCGAATGGCAACCCCCGCTGGTGTCGGGCTGGGAGCATGCGCTTGACGTGCCGAATGAACTACTTGCCAATGAGTCACTGCGCAGCCTGCTGGCCTTTGCCGCGGTGGGCATGAATGACGACGACGCACTTGATCGGGCGCTGGCATCAGGGCCGCCACTCCACTCGGACGTGTTGCTCTTCCTGATTGGCCAGTACAAAGGCCCATTGTGCTCAAGCATTTGGAACGACTTGGCGACCTATCAGCGCCTTGCACCCAAGGATGCGCTCGAGATGGCCCTGCGAGCGAATGCCAAGGATGTGGATCTGGATCGCGCGCTTCAGATTTACGAGCTCTACCCAGACTTCCGTGAGTGGGGGGAGATCTTCGGAAAATGGTCGGAATTGGGACTTTCCGATGACTTGCACTCCGTGTTGCTGAATCAGTCTCTGACCTGGAAGGTGCGCTATGAAGCTGCCAGGCCGTTTCTCCAATCGAACGCCAGTCGCGATGGACAGCTGATCACCGGGATGCTGCACGGTTGGCGCGCTTTGCCGGAAGCGGAGAAGCGCTTTCTCGCGACCGCCATCTCGGTGCTTTACTCGGATATCCCGGATGCCATCAACCGGCGAGATCTATCCGAACTGCTGCATCTATTCTTTGAACTGAACATGAACTGCTTCGTCGTTGATTACGCACTTCGCAGTGAGGATGAAGCTGACTGGGAGCCGGTTCTTGAATTCATGACAGACCTTCCCAGTGCCTCCTGGATCGCAACGTATCTCCATGGATCCTCAGATCTCACCAGATCCTCTGCAGCGCCGACGGTTGCATTGGCCATGGTCCGCGCTGGCCTGCTCACTCCTCATGTGCTTCCTGCCGATCCGGACTCACGCGATTGGCTGCGCCCTGGCTCGGCCGAGGCGCTCGAGGTGGCCCGCATCTTTCTCCAGTCCAGTGACGGGCAACCTCGCAACGTCGCGTTGAGCTTCTTGCTGAGGGATGCCTCGGCCTACCTGGCGCTTCAGGAGGAACTGTCCCGGTACTGGCAGGATCCGGAGTTCGCCGGCTGGATGTCCTACGTCGCCGCCAAGCACGCCAAGCTGCTCGATGCCACCGACCGCATTCGCGCTGCTTGGCAGTTGCCCGATCTTCAGGATCGCTCCCTCGTTCTGCGGGCGATGATCAACACCACCGACCCGCGATTCGTGCCGGTGCTGCTGGAGGCCATTTCCGACGCCGATCAGAAGGTTGCCTCCACCGCTCGCGAAGGTCTGCAGCGCCTCAAGGAGATCGAAGAACAGCGCGCCTTCTGGGAATCCTGGCAGGCCACCGGCGTGGGCGGCAGCCCCACCGCCGCCCTCCTCAAGCAAATTCAGAGCAAAAACAAAGAGGTTCGCTTGTCCGCCATCCGCGCCCTGGGCGCCCTCAAGGCGCCGGAAGCCCTCCCGCTGCTCATCAGCCTGCTGGAGGACCCCGACCCGGAAGTGGTCGCCGCCGCCCGCGCCGGCCTCACCTGGCTGAATCCGGAATCCGCGCCGAAATAGCCTCATTCCTTCAAGCCGGAGGGGGAAACGGTCCGATGAGACCGCCTGAAGAACCCCCTCATGGCCGTTCCGACCGCCTCCCGTGTTTACCTCGAATGCATTCATGGCTTTCGAGGCGAGCAGCAGGATGAAGCCCGGCGTCAAGCCGCGGCCATCGGCCGGGAACTTGCCGAGGCGGGCGCCGCTGCGCACGTGCTGGAGGCTCGGCATGCCGAGGCGCTGCAAGAGCTGCTGGCTCTGCATCCGCAGGGCCTGCCGGCCGAAATCGCCCACGCTGCCGCGCTGGCCTACGCGCAGGCGCTGATCGCCTACGCGGAAGTGGTGCAGAAGAGCGCCGGCCACGAAATCAGCGTCGCTCTGCCGCGCCCCGCCTGGGACGGCTTCGACACGGAGGAAGGGCAGGAGCGGCTGCGCCTCGCGCTCGAGGCCTCGCACATGGCCACGTGGGTCTGGGATCTGGACTCGCGCTCCTTCGAAGGCGATCCGCGCTTTCGCGCGCTGCTCGGTTGGGAACAGGACAACGGCCATCCCGCGCGGCCGCGCACGTACGAAGATTTCCTCGCCTCCGTGCATCCGCAGGACGTCGGCAAGGTCACGACCGCGGTTTTCGAACTGCTCACGCACGGCCGCCGCTACGACGTCGAGTACCGCGTCCTCGTCAACCGCGAGACGCGCTACGTCTCCAGCCAAGCCATCGTCAAACGCGGCGCCAGCGGCGTCGCCACGCGCATCTTCGGCGTGTGCCTCGACGTGACCGAGCGCAAGGCTCTGCTCGACGGTCTCGAGCAACTCTCGCATCTCGACGCCCTCACCGGCGTCCTCAACCGCCGTGGCTTCTCGCGCATGCTGGATCGCGAAGTCGAGCGCCGCAAGCGCGACGGCGGCGACATGCACGCGCTGTTCCTCGACCTCGACAACTTCAAGAAGATCAACGACGTCTACGGCCATTCGGTCGGCGACGCCGTGTTGATCGGGGTGGCGCGCATTCTCACCCAGGCGGTGCGCGGCACCGACCACGTCGCCCGCGTCGTCGGCGACGAATTCCTGGTGATCCTGCCCAACTCCCGGCGCGCCGAGGCGCGGCTGGTGGCC
>CAYVPL010000041.1:0-14313 GCA_964453755.1 uncultured Planctomycetales bacterium | reverse complement strand
GTCAAACCTGCTTGTCCGTGCACCTGCACCTGGTTCAGGCCGTGCAACTTCTGTTCGACCGGATCCTCGACGGTGAGAATGTTGCGGTCCGTCCCGTTGATCAGGCTCAGGCAGGTGTAGAGCGAAGTGCTCTTGCCGCTGCCGGTCGGCCCGGTGACGAAGATCAGGCCGTGGTGGCACTGCGCCGCGTCCATGAAGTCGGCGGCTTGGCGCTCCGAGAATCCGAGCGCCGTGAGGCTGGAGGGCAGGGCGGTCTTCTCCAGCAATCGCAGCACCATTTTCTCGCCGTAGATGGTCGGCACCGTGCTGACGCGCAGATCCACGCGCCGATCGCCGTCGCGCACTGAAATCGCGCCGTCCTGCGGCACCCGCCGCTCGGCGATGTCCATGCGCGCAAGAATCTTCATGCGCGAAATCGCCTGCTGGAACACCTTGGGCGGCGGCGCCGCCACCTCGCGCAACTGGCCGTCCACGCGGTAGCGCACGCGCACGCACGTTTCGTAGGGCTCGCAATGGATGTCGCTCGCGCCATCTTCCATGGCCTGGAGAATGATGCTGTTGACCAGGCGCAGCACCGCGGTGTCCTTGCTGTTGGCGACGGACTGGTTGAGGTCCATGCTCGTCGCCTGGCGGCCGTCTTCGCCGATCTCGCCGCCGGACCCGGTCTCGCCCAGCGCCTCGTTCATCTTGTCGCGGTCGCCAAAGACCTGCTGCAACACCAAGCGATAGACGCTTGCCGTGCAGACGTGAATCGCGACCGGCAGGCCCGTCACCATCCGGATTTCTTCGGCGGCGCTGAAATCCAGCGGATCGCTGGCGATCACGTGCAAGGTGCCTGCGGCGAGAAACAGTGGCAGCACGCGGCGGTTGCGAAACACGCTTTCGGGCACGCGCGCGATGGCCTCGCGGCAACTGGCGGACAGGTCGGCAAGAGCGCCGCGCGGACGCACTTTGTCCGGCGGAAAGCACTCGAGGATCTGCAGCGGGTCCGCCGCGTCCGACTCGAACCACGAGCAACCGATGTACTCGGCCATCCGGCGCGCCAGCAGACGCTCGTCGGCCAGTCCGGCCTCCAGCAGCTGCGCCTCCGGATTGGCGGGCAGCGCGCTCACCGGCATGGACAGGCGATCGAGGTCGGACGGCTTGATCTCGCCGCTCTTGAGCAGCAGGCGGACCAGCAGCGGGGCGTCGCGTTCGAGCACGAAATTGCTCATTCCTGAACCTCCGGAGGCAGCGGCAGTTCCAGCGCGGACGTGCCGTAGAGATCGAGCAGATAGTCGCGACCGGACCACGCGATGGTCACGGTGCTGCCCTGCACGGCTTTGAGGATCGGAGCGCCCGAGACGGCCACTCCCGGAACGGCGTCGCCGATGCCGAGATCCTGGCCGTTGATCCAGGCGCGGCTGCGCGGGCCGTCGGGCAACGTGGACTGCAAAGTCAGACGAAGCAGGACCGTCGGCGCCTCCACCGTGCTGGCGAGACCGCCGCCGGCGTCGAGCACTTCCTGCTCCGGCGCCGCGAGCTCCCGCTCGGCTTGCAGGAGCATCAGTTCGCGCAAGAAGAACGGATCGTCCGGAGTCAGAGCGGACGCTTCGCTCGCGCGCCGCTCCAAGTCACCGTCGCGGAAGACCGGCGGCGGCGGCGCGTCCGCGCCTGCTGGCGCGCCCTGCGGCGCCGAAGATGCCGTGCCCGCGGCCCAGCCCTGCCAGAGCAGGAGGACGGCGGCAATCAAGAAACAATGGCGGCGGAAGAGCGCGACCATGACGTTAGATGCCCGCTCCCGAGGCTTGCGGAATGCTGGCGGGCAGCGAGCCAGCCAGTCCGACGACCTCCAATTCGAGTTCGAGCTCGTCCTGGCCGAAACTGACGGCCAGGCGGTCCACGCGCATCAGCCGCTCGCCGCGCTCCAGCCGGTCCACGAAGTCGGCGATCCCGGCGTAGGAGCCGCCGGCGCGCAGTCGCATGCGAACGAGCCGGAAGTTGCCGATCTCCTCGATTTCCGGCGCCTCCTGCGACAGCAGGCGCAGGCCCGCGGCGCGCAGTCCGGCGACGGCGTAGTCAGCCCACTCGACGGGATCGGCCTTCGGCGCCAAGCGTGAGACGACCGCCTCGCAGGCGGCTACTTGCAAGCCCAGCCGCGCCGCCACTTCGGCGCGTTCGCGCGTGCGGGCCAGCGTTTCCTGCTTGGATTCGAGGCTGCCGCCGAGCGGCATGGTCACGCCAGCCAGACCTATCGCCAGCAAGACGGCGGCAATGCTCAGACGAAATGCGGGAGGATCCTGGCGCAGCTTGCGCAGGCGGGCTCGCAGATCTTCGAGGTCGCGGCGATAATCCATGGCTCTAGCGGGTGAGACAGCGCACGCGCGCTTCGGACCAAGGTTCCTCGTCCTGTTCGTGCAGCACGACGCTGGCGCCGGTGACGCGGCGGAATGCGCGCTGGAAAACCTCCGAGGACTGCAAGGAAGCCGTCAGCTGCTGCACCTGCGGCGGGGCGTCGCCGTTGGCCAGCCCGGCGGTCGTGCGCAGTTCGCACCAGCGATTGCTGGCCAGCTCGTCGAGAGTGGGCGGCAGGCCCGGCTGGTTGGCGTCGAAGTAGAAGAGGTGAGATCCCTCGAAGGAATGCATCGCCATGCCTTCGGGAACGATGCGGGGAAGCTCGAGCAGCAGCGGAGCCCAGCGCGTGCGGTCTTGCGCGAAGCTCGCGAGCAGATGCGCGGCAAAGCCGGTTTGATCGGCCTGATCGCGCAGCTCGTAGATGTCCTGGCCGAACCGGCTCAGCACCGAGGACTGCTCGGCGTCCAGATTGCGGATCTCCGTGTCGAGCTCGTTGCCGCGCATTTGCAGCCAGAAGCCGGCAGCAATCAGGGCGGTGGCAACTCCCGCGACCCCTGCGAAAGGGAAGGCTGCAGGCTCGCTGCCGACGCCATGGCCGCCGGCCTGAAGCAGGTTGACGTGTTGGCTGCGGCGGAAAGCGCAGCGCGCGAGCGCGACGCAGATCTGCCGGGCGTCCAGCTCCAGCGGCGGAGCCGAGCAGGCTTCGATGCCGATTTCGGCGGCGGCGCGCGCGACGAGCGCATCTTCCGCGGATTCGTGCAGGATCAACAGGGGTTCGCCACCGAGCCTCAGAGAATCGCGCGCGACGCCGGCCAGCCGACGCGCCGCGCCGATGACCGCGTGTTCGCGCGCCTGCGAGTACTCGAACACGTGACGCGCCAGCAAGTGCCCGTCTTCGGCCAGCAGGGCGAGTCCGACGCCGGCGCCGGTCAGCACGCGAATCTCCACGCGCTGGGCGCGCGGCGCTGCTTGTTGTGCGACGGCCAGACGGTACAGCGCGTGCGTGGTGGAAATCAGCCGCGTCGCGTTGCCGCCGAGCTTGCCCAAGCCGCGGCGGGCTTCGCGCGCCAAGCCGCCGGGAGCCAGGATCACCGTGCTGAACAGATCGGCCGGCAGCGAGGTGTCCAACTCGCGCCCCACCATGTTCGAGCCCAACTCGGAGACCACCGAATCGAGCAAGGAGCCGCGGGCCTTGCCGCGGTCCGGGTCACGCCGATCGGTGGCGAACAACTCGATCGTCGGCTCGAAACCGATCGCCACGCGGCCGCGCAGCTCACGCGCGGCGACAAGCCCGCGCAGCAATTGCTCGAGTTCGCCCGGCGCGAATTCCGCCTGGGCCGCGGCGTGGACGCGAGGCTCGGCCTGCGCGCGCGTCAGCACCGTGACGCGGGAGCGCCCGATGAGCACGGCGGAAACGCCGCGAGGCAAGCGCTGGAGTGAGGTGTGGTTCATGAGGGAAACGGCGTCTCTCTCTTCGGAATTTCCTCAAGTCCGGCTGAAGTCGTCCGAAACGAAAAGATCCGGAGCGCGCGCCGCGTGGACGCGCGCCCCGGATCGGGGGCCGGATGAAACTGGCCTACTTGTTCGGGAGCAGATCGTCCGGAATGCTCGACTTGGCCTTGTTGAAGCCGTTCTGATCGAATACCACCGTGTAGGCGCCGTAACCGGCCGAGGCGCCGGAGCGGGTCAACTTGATTTCCCAGGCGCTCTGCCAGTTGGAAGAGGTCGGGTTGGCGACCGTGAAGTACTGCGGGCTCGACAGCGTGACGTCCAGATTGGCCACGGTGTTGGTGAACTGGCCGTTGCGGCCCTGGTACGCGGCCTGGCCGGACACGATGTTCTCGCAGTAGTTGAAGGCTTCCGAGGCCTTCGAGCGCTCGACGGAGCGCATGAAGCGGGGCACGGCGAAGGTGGCCAGCACGCCGAGAATCACGACGACGATCGTGAGTTCGACCAGCGAGAAGCCGCTTTTCTTGGAGAGACGGAGGGTATTCATGGATGTGGGTTCGATGCGGATGGTTGTTCCGCGCCGAAACTCGTCGGCGCATCTCCGCCTATCGGCACCCCCCCCGGGGATAACTTGAGCGAATCTTTAGACCCGCATGGACGCTCTTTCGGCCGAGAGGGCCTCCAGATGCTCGTCGGCGTCCGGCGTGGGATAGACCCCCGTGAAGCAGCCGGTGCAGAACTCCTTGATCTCCTTGTTCTTCCCGCGCGCCGCCGCCACCATCCGGTCCAGGTCCAGGTACAGCAGATGGTCGGCGCCGATTTCCTTGCGCACTTGATCGACCGATTTGCCGCGGGCGATGAAGTCGTCCTGGGTCGCCATGTCGATGCCGTACGGGCAGGGCGCGATCAGCGGCGGCGAGGTGGTGGCGAAGTACACCTTGCGCGCGCCGGCGCGCCGCGCCGTCTCGATGATCTTGCGCGAGGTGTTGCCGCGCACGATCGAATCGTCGATCAGCAGCACGTCGCGGCCGTCGAACTCGATGGGGATCGGGTTCAGCTTGCGGCGGATCGAGGACTTGCGCTGCGCCTGGTTCGGCATGATGAACGTGCGCCCGACGTAGCGGTTCTTGATGAACCCCTCGCGGTACGGCACGCCCAGCGCCAGCGAAGCCGCCAGCGCGGCGTCGCGCGCGCTGTCGGGAATCGGAATGACGGCGTCCGGCATCGGCGCGCCGCTTTCCTGCCACTGCTCGGCCAGCGCCTGGCCGAAGCGCTGCCGCGCCTTGTAGACGCTCAATTCGTCGAGGAAGGAATCGGGCCGCGCGAAGTAGACGAGTTCGAAGATGCAGGGCGTGTGGCGCTCCTGGTGCACCATCACGTACTCCGGCTCGCCGCCGGGCACGACCACCACGGCTTCGCCGTTCTGGAGATCCCGCACGCGCTCGAAGCCGATGACGTCGAAGGCCACCGACTCCGAAGCCACCGCCCACTCGGTGCCGGCCGCGGTCACGCGCTTGCCGACCACGCAGGGCTTGATGCCGTAGGGGTCCCGGAAGCCGAACAGTGCTCCGTCTGACAAAATTCCGGCCACGGAATACGCGCCCTTGGCGTGCTCGAAGGCGCTTTCCACGCCGGCGCGCACGCGGTCGGCGAGGGGCTCGCTCTTGAGCGTGCGCTGCATGCCCATGGCGAAGGCGTAGAGAATGGCCTCGACGTCGCAGGAGGATTCCAGGCAGATGTTGGCCTGCGGGAACTTGCGCGAGCGCAGCTCGACCCAGTTCGTGAGATTCCCGTTGTGGGCCATCGCCACGCCAAAGGGATAGTTGATGTAGAAAGGCTGCGCGTCCTGCTCGGCGCCGCCACCCACCGTCGGGTAGCGCACGTGGCCGACCGCGAGATTGCCGCGCAGCCGCTCCATGTCCTGCGCGCTGAAAATGTCGCGCACCATGCCGTTCTGCTTGCGCAGATGAAACATCCCGTCGAATGTGAGAATGCCGGCCGCGTCCTGCCCGCGGTGCTGGAGCGCGATCAGGCCTTCGTAGAGCTCAGGCGCGACCTGAGTTCCGGGAAGACCGGCGATGCCGATGAATCCGCACATGGGCCAGGTTGAATTCTACCGTGACGCGGGGATCAGGGAGCGCTCGGCGCGGGCCGCGCGCATCTCGAGCAGGCGCTCCACCCGCGCCGGATCTTCGGCTGCGATTTGCATCCCTGGAAGCAGATCGGCGCCGCTGTGGCGGTAGAGCGGGTCGTAGTAGTGCTCCAGGAGCAGAGCCGCGATCTCGTCGGGCCGGCCGGCGGCAAGGAGCGCGCTCAGGCGGCCGCTCCAGTCTGCACCCAGGCGTTGTTCAAGAAAGGGCAACTTCTCTGCTATCTCGGCCAGATTCTCGGGCCTTTCTAGATAGTCCTCGACGAGAATGCGCACGCGCGTCTCGGTGCGGGCGCTCAACTCGATCACGAAGCCGCTGCGCAGCGCCTGCCACAAGGGCAGCGGGAGAATGACGTCCCCCACCTTTCTGGATTCGGCCTCGATGAACCAGGGTGGCGGGCCGAGCGCGTCCAGGCGCGCGACGAGGCGAGACTCGAACTCCGCCTGGCTGACCGGCTGCCGCCCGACGCCGCCCAGAATGGAAGAACGGTGCTGCGCGAGTTCCTCCAGATCCAGCACCGTGCCGGGCGCCGCCGCCTCCAGTTCGCGCAGCAGCAGGGTCTTCCCCGTGCCGGTGGCGCCGCTGATCACCAGGAAGGGGCTCGGTCCCGGCGGCGGCCAGGCGGCCAGACGCGCCAAAATCCACGAGCGATAAGCCTTGTATCCGCCCTCCAAAAGGGCAACCGGCTGATCCAGCGCGCGCAAGAGCGCCGCGACCGAGCGGGAGCGCATGCCCCCGCGCCAGCAGTGAAGAAGGATGGTGCCCGCGCCCGCGCTGGGCAATCCGCTCACCCGCTCGACGTCCACCGCGGCGGAGCCGGCGCGCAGCCGGTGCGCCAGTTCGGCGAAGCGCGGCTCCCACTCGGAGCGCGGGACTTCGCGGCCCAGAATGCAGCGCAGTAACTCGGGCATGCCGGAGGCGGCGAAGTCCAGGCCGCGGTCGTAAGCGGCGTCGGGTGAGACCTGCTTGTAGAGGGTGCCGACCAGCGCGCGCTGCTGGTTGTCCAAGAGGGGCGCGTTGAGCGCGCCGGGAATGCGGTCGCGCGCGTGCTCGGCGGGGCTGCGCAAGTCCACCCACCGCGCGCCGTGAAGGCGGCGGGCGTCGTCGTAGGACAGGGCGGGGATACGCACGGTTCCCGAAGGGGAATCGTATCCTGGGCGCGATGAGCGAAGCCCCTCCCGTCGTCTCGTCCCGGCTGGCCGCGGTGATCCGCGAAGGCGTGCGCGAGGACCAGGTTCACGGCAAGCCGAACCCGCTGTGGAAGCAGCTGCGCGGCACCGGCACTGAGTTGTGGCTGGACACCGGCGACATGGAGGCCGCGGGCGCGCTGTGGAACCCGGAGTTCACCGCACTCACCACCAACAACACTCTCCTCAACAAGGAGATCCAGAAGGGCATCTACGACGCGTGGGTGCCGCAGGCGGCGAAGGCCGCGCGCAACGATCGCCCGGGGCTGGAGGGCGACGAGCTGGTGCTGGAGATCGCCTTTGCGCTGAACGCGCGCCACGGGTTGCGGCTGGTCGAGCGCTTCGGCGCCTACGTCAGCGTCGAGCTGCACACCGATCTCGCGCACGACATAGAGCGCTCGGTGTCTTATGGCAAGCGCTACGCGGCGCTGTGTGACAAATTCATCGTCAAGGTGCCGCTGACGCCTTCGGGCCTGCTGGCGGCGCGGCGTCTGGAGGAAGACGGCATCCCGGTGAACTTCACACTGGGATTCAGCGCGCGGCAGAACCATCTGATCACCTGCGTGGCGCGGCCGTCGTGGGTGAACGTGTTCCTGGGCCGGCTGAACGCCTACGCGGCAGACGAGAAATTGTGCGACGGCCGATGGGTCGGCGAGCGTGCAACGCTGGCCAGCCAGGCGACGGTCGCGCAGCTGCGCGACGCGCTGGGCAGCTCCACGCGGCAGATCGCGGCCTCGCTGCGCAGCGGCGAGCAGGTCGGCACGCTGGCCGGCACCGACGTGTTCACCATGCCGACGGCGGTGGCGGAGAACTTCCTGAAGAATCCGCCGGCGTCGCTGCGCGACTGCACCGGCGAGAATTATCAGCCGCAGTGGGCGCCGGGCGTGGATCCGCGCGCCGAGGGCATGAGCGGATTGTGGGACATTGACGATTCGTTCGCCGCGTCCTGCGCGCGCCTGGCCAAGACGTCGTGGGAGGATCTGACGCCGGAAGTCGTGCTGGCCAGCCTGGGCGAATCCGGCACGGCGGCGGTGTTCCCGCGCCTCTCGCCGCAGGAAACGGCGCGCCTGGAGAAGGAAGGCAAGGCGCCGAAGCGCGCGACCTGGCGCGAGCACGTCGCCGCCGGCCGCGCGGGCCTCGACGGTTTGTTCACGCAGGCCGGGCTGCTGGCATTCGCGCAGGATCAGGCGGCGCTCGACGCGCGGATCCGCGAGCATCTGGAATAGGCTCCCTCCGCTTCACTCATTTCTTAGAGAGCCGCAGATGGACGCTCATGAATTTGCGCGTCCACCGAACTCTTATGGCATTCACCAGCAAGCGGGCTCCGATTCGCCCTGGAGTGGCCCTGATGGAAAGCCTAATCTGCATAGGATGATCTAATACACGGCGCAGGTGCATTGTCACTGTTGCGCGCCAAAATTCATCGGCACTGCAATTCTACTTGAAATATTTCGTGACCGCCCTGTTCGAGCCCTCTACACTCCGGGCCTATGAAACTCGTCCTCCCCCTTCTACTTGCCCTCTGTTCGGCCAGCGCATCTGAGCCTACGGCCCCCATGGCGGCGAAATGCAGCCTGATCTGGCAGAAGGAGGCACCTTCACAGACCTTGTGCATGGGTACAGGTTGCCTGGACCTCTGCATCGAAGTCACCGTTCCCGCTCCTGCAACCTGGGGATTGCCGCCTAACACAACTGCCAAGTTCTGTGACTGCCCAGTCGGTGGCGGCTCAGGAAATGCGCATTGCATCGGAGCGGTCATCACCACGCGTGATGCTGAAGGTCATATTCTTGCTGTCTCCAATCTGTGCGTTAACCTCGATTGCGGTTCAGCCTGCGAAGTGGACGAGGCAATCGACTTCAACGAGGTCGTCTGGGAATTCTGCAAGTGCTAATAAAACCATGATCACTACCATCACACTCGGAATCCTTCTCAGCACGGCCCAGAATGCCGCGCCGTCATTTACGCCGCTGGGGCGCCCGGCAACCCGGGAAGCCCAATCTGTGTTACTCGTTCAGAAGGGCGCCTCCGTCCGCTTCGAGGTCGCTACGCTCTGGGTGCAAAAGGAGAGCCACGAGTTCGCTGAGCAACCCTCCACGGGAGGAGGTCGCAAATTCTCGGTGACTCCGGACCAGTACAACACGCTTTTCGTGAATCAGGCAGGTCTTGAGGGCGCACTCACGGGAATCGCCCTCCTCGAAACGCCGGTTGAGATGCAGCTGCCGCGTGATGGCCGGCTCATGGTGGTTTGGGATCGCCAGACCGGGGTGATCGACGTTCAGATGGCTGCGTCGGCGGTGGTTGTTCCGGAGGGCGAAACTCTCGCCTGCCCGCAGGTCTCGGGTCGCGCAGTCGGATTCATGACCACCACGGCTCCCAAGGGGAGTGGTGTTTGGGAAGGAGACAAATTGCGCACCACGCAGCACGGTCGGCCGAATGATCCGACCTCGCGGCTCTCGTCCTTCCCGATGGTGGCTCCCAACACGTTGGAGGAAGTCATGGACGGTGCGAAGCCGGCACAGGTGGCCCTTGGCTATTTCGATCTTCAAGCGACTGGCCAGCGCGTGGATGATGCGCCTCAATACAGATTCTCCCTGAGCACGTGGCTCAATCAGCCTGCTCAGCGAGACCTGTGCGTAGCGAAGTCCGCTGATGGGGCGCGCTGGTACATCTGGTTCGAGGGTGAGATGTAAGGCTGCAGGCTGTTCCGCACGCTTGAAGGCTTCAGCCGTGCCAGCGCAGGCATCCGGACAGAGCCACCGTAGCCCGGCACGACCTGCCTATACTCTGGGCGCAGAGTGCTGGATCCCGAACCATGACCAGAATCATCGAATGCGTCCCGAACGTGTCCGAAGGGCGCGACGAAAACGTCTACCGCGCGATTGCCGCGGCGGCGGAGACGGTCGAGGGCGTGCATCTGCTGGACGTGGATCCTGGCAAGGCGACGAACCGCACCGTCATCACCTTCGCCGGCGAGCCGGAGGCGGTGATCGAGGCGGCCGTGCGCCTCGCGCGCAAGGCGGCCGAGCTGATTGACATGCGCAAGCACGCGGGCGAGCACCCGCGCTTCGGCGCGCTCGACGTGTGCCCGCTGGTGCCCGTGAGCGGGGTGACGATGGAGGAATGCGCCGAGTACGCGCGGCGGCTGGGCCGGCGGCTGGGCGAGGAGGCGGGGCTGACGGTGTTCCTTTACGAGCGCGCCGCCACGAAGCCGGAGCGCCGGAATCTGGCGACGGTGCGCGCTGGCGAGTACGAGGGCCTGGCGGAGAAGCTGAAGCAGCCCGCCTGGAAGCCCGATTTCGGACCGGCGGACTTCCAGCCGCGCACCGGCGCCGTGGCCTGCGGCGCCCGCGACTTTTTGGTGGCCTTCAACGCCAATCTGAACACCACGAGCACGCGGCGCGCGAACGCCATCGCCTATGACGTGCGCGAGAAGGGGCGCAAGGATCCGCAGGACGCCACGAAGTGGACGCCGGGCACGCTCAAGGCGGTGAAGGCGATCGGCTGGTACATCGAGGAATACGGCGTTTGTCAGGTGTCCATGAACCTGACCGACGTGTCCGTCACGCCCCTGCACGCCGCCTTCGACGAGGTGGCGCGCGCGGCCGAGCGGCGCGGCGTGCGCGTGACCGGCGGGGAGCTGGTCGGCCTGGTGCCGCTGCGCACCCTGCTCGACGCGGGCCGGCACTTCCTGCGCAAGCAGCAGCGCTCAGTCGGGGTGAGCGACCGCGAGTTGATCAAGATCGCGGTGCGCTCGATGGGGCTGGACGAGCTGGCGCCCTTCGATCCGCAGAAGAAGGTGATCGAGTACGTGCTGGCCGCGCGCGCGCCGCGCAAGCGGCTGACGGAAATGTCCGTGCGCGCCTTCACGGAAGAAACCGCCAGCGAGTCCCCCGCCCCGGGCGGCGGCTCGGTGGCCGCGGCCGTCGGCGCGTTCGGCGCGGCGCTCGGGACGATGGTGGCGAATCTCTCGTCTCACAAAGCGGGATGGGACGCGCGCTGGGAGGAGTTTTCGCAGTGGGCCGAGCAGGGCAAGGCGTTGCAGGTGGAGCTGCTCGAACTCGTGGACGCCGACACTGACGCCTTCAACGCGGTGCTGGCCGCGTGGCGCCTGCCGGACGGCACGCCCGAATTGAAATCGGCCAAGGAGGCGGCGGTGCAGGCGGCCGTGCGCGGCGCCATCGAAACGCCGCTGCGCGTGATGGAGGCGGCGCTGAAATCCATGGAGGTGGCGGAAGCCATGGCCAAAGACGGCCTGCCGGCCAGCGCTTCGGACGCGGGCGTGGCGGCCCTCTGCGCGCGCGCCGCGGTGCGCGGCGCCGGGCTGAACGTGCGCATCAATCTCAAGGATCTTGCTGACGATCTGGCGCGCGCCCGCTATCTGGCGCGGGCCGAAGAACTGGAGCGGGCGGCGGCGGCGCGCGAGGAGAAATTTTTTAACATGGGGAGATGAAGCCTCCCCTGATTCTCCTGCTCCTGGCGGCCGCTTGCGCCGCCCCGCAGCCGAGCGAGTCCCCGGCTGGCACTCTGATCTACGAAGGCTACGGCGGATATCACCGCGAAGTCACGACCAAGAGCGCCGAGGCGCAGCGCTGGTTCGACCAGGGTTTGCAGTTGGTGTACGGATTCAATCACGACGAGGCCATCCGCTCGTTCCGCGAAGCCGCGCGCCTGGATCCGGATTGCGCGATGGCGTGGTGGGGCGTGGCGCACGCGAACGGCATCCACGTCAACAACGTGCAGATGTCGGCGGCGGCGAGCGCGGCCGGCTACGAAGCGGCGCAGGAGGCGCTGCGCCGGTCCGCGAATGCGGCGCCGGTGGAGCGCGCGCTGATTGCCGCCACCGCGCGGCGTTATGCCGCGGAGGCGCCGGAGGATCGGCGACCGCTCGACGAGGCCTACGCCGCCGGCATGGAAGAAGCCTGGAAGGCGTTCCCGAACGACCCCGACGTCGGCGCGCTCTTCGCCGAGTCGCTGATGAATCTGCAGCCCTGGGATTACTGGACTGCGGACAAGCAGCCGAAGGGGCGCGCCACGGAGATCGTTGCCGCGTTGGAGCGCGCGCTGCGCCAGAACCCGGCACACCCGGGCGCGAATCACTTCTACATCCACGCGGTCGAGGCCTCGGCGCAGCCGGGCCGTGCCGAGGCCTCCGCCGACCGCCTGCGCACGCTGGTGCCGGGCAGCGGGCACCTCGTGCACATGCCGTCTCACATCTACATCAACGTCGGGCGCTACGACGACGCGGCCGCCGCCAACGAGGAAGCGATCGCCGCCGACGAGGCCTATCTGAAGCTGGCGCCCCCGCCGGATTTCTACAGCATCTATTACATTCACAACGTCCACTTCCTGTCCTTCGCCGCGATGATGACCGGGCGCTCGGCGCTGGCGCTGGAGGCGGCGCGCAAGATGGAGGCGCAAGTGCCGCCGGATTTCCTGCGCAACGCGGCCGGCATGGTGGACGGCATGATGCCGGCGGCGCTGCACGTGATGATCCGCTTCGGGCGCTGGGAGGAGGTGCTGCAGGCGCCCGACTATCCGGAGTGGCGCTTCGCCAGCCGCGCGATGCGGCGCTACGCGCGCACGGTGGCGCTGGCGAATCTCGGCCGCGCCGCCGAAGCGCGCCAGGAGCTGCAGGAGTTCGACGCGGCCGCGGCGCTGGTGCCGGAGGGCTGGAGCATCGGCGTGAATCCGGCCGCGAGCATTCTGGCGGTGGCGCGGCGCATGGCCGAGGGCGAAGTGCTGTGGCGCGAGGGCCGCGCCGAGGAAGCCTACGCGTTGTTGCGCGATGCCGTCGTGCTGGAAGACGCGCTGGTCTACGACGAGCCGCCGGGCTGGATGCAGCCGGTGCGCCATGCGCTCGGCGCCATCCTGCTGGCGGACGGCAAGCTGGACGAGGCCGAGCAGGTCTATCGCGCCGACTTGTTGGACAATCCGCGCAACGCCTGGTCCACGCTGGGACTGGAGCAGACTCTGCGCGCGCAGGGCCGCAACTCCGACGCGGATGCGATGGCGCCGGAACTCGCCGCCACGTGGGCGCGCGCCGACGTCCAGCCGCCGGCATCGTGCTATTGCGGAGTGAAGTGATGCGCGCGAGCGCGTGGTCGGCGCACCTGCACGCGCAAGCCGGCGCGCCCGGCAGGCGTGAGAGTTAGGTCACGTTTCAATTCGAGGGCGATCCGCTGCTCACCGCGGAGCACCGCCGCTACGACGCGAAGGCGGAGGAGATCGCCATCGTGAAGTTGGAGCGCGACGAGGCCGGTGTCTGGCGCCTCACGTACGACTTCGTGCTGCGCTGATCGAATCCGAGCGCCTCAGGACTCGATCCACAACGGCAGCTCGGTGCCGGGGCCGGAGTCGAGCCAGCGGTCGTAGAAGTTCCAGGTCAGGCAGCCGTCGTCGGCGCGCGGATCAATCAATTGGAAGATCAGGCGCGCCAACGGCTGGCGCATGCTGACGCGGAAGGAATTCGGCGGCGCCACCACGCGCGCGGTGGCGAGCTGCCACGTGGCGCTGCGCTCGTTGTGGCCCTGGAAGGGCGTCGCGGAGCGCGTGGCGGATTCGAGCCGGAAGAGTCCGAACTCGCCGGTGAGGCCGGTGGGCAGGTCCTCCACCATCACGCCGTGCGCGCGCAGCAGCGCGGCGACGCCCGCAAGCTCCGGCCCCAGCACGTAGGCGCGCGGCGCGGCCACTTCCTCGGCGGCGCGGAACTTCAGGAACATCGGCACGGTCACCTTCGTGCGCGGGCCGGAGGCGACGCGCCATTCCTCGCCGGTCGCCGGATCCTGGCCCTTCTCGAAGCCGCGCACCAGCAGTTCTTCGTTGCCGCGGCTGACGAGTTCGGCCTTGACGTGCTGGCGCAATTCGCCGCTGCCGCCGGCGGCGGCGGTTTCGGCGTCGGCGCGCGCGCACAGTTCGGGCACGCGGCGGCCCTGCTCGGAGGCGTAGCGCAGGATTTCGACGACGAAGGCGCGCGTGGCGGCGATGCGCGTCTGGAAGTCCGCGTAGGCGTAGGCCTCCGAGAGGATGGAAATGCGGTTGCGCAGGCCGTAGGCGTTGGTGCCGAAGCGCGGCCGGTGGTCGAAGGTGCGCCAGCCCTTGACGGCGTCGGGCGCGTCCTGGAACCACTCGGGTCCGTCTGACAAAAAGTTGCCGTAGTCGAAGGTCTCGAAGCCGTGGCGCTCGCGCACGCGCG
>CAYVPL010000040.1:0-14386 GCA_964453755.1 uncultured Planctomycetales bacterium | reverse complement strand
CCGCTGGCGGCGCGCGCGATGCGCGAGCCGGCCGCCGCCGGCCCGCGGCGCGCGTCGGCGGGTGCGGCGCCGGCCGCCGTCGCGCGCGTGGCCCGCGTGGTGCCGCTGCTCGGCCGCGTGGCCGCCGGTTCGCCGCTGCTGGCGCTGGAGCACGTCGAGGGCGAAGTGCCCCTGCCCGCCGGATGCCGCGCGGACTTCGCGCTGCGCGTGGAAGGGGACTCGATGATCGAGGCCGGCATCCTGCCCGGCGATCTGGTGCTGGTGCAGCAGGCGCGCAGCGCGCAGAGCGGCGAGATCGTGGTGGCGCTGCTCGGCAGCGGCGAGGCCACGGAGGCCACGGTCAAGCGCTACCGCGCGCGCGGCGGGCGCGTCATCCTCGAGCCGGCCAACCGGCGGCTGCGGCCGCGGACGGTGGATCCCGAGGAAGAGTTTGCGCTGGCCGGGCGCGTGGTTGGGGTGTTGCGGTGGTGGAAGTGAGATTGGAGAACCTTCTATGACTCTCGTCAGCCTGGAAAAAATCGAAATGGACGGCAAAGCCGCGCAGTTCGCGCGCGGCCGCGAGACTTTCTTCCTGGTCCTGCGCGGCGCGGCCGCCCCGGATCCGGAGCACTTCAGCGACGGCGACGTGTTCGCGGTCGCGGTGGGGGTGGACGCCGAGCCCGGCGACTTGGTCGTGTGGTGGACCGGCGCCGAGCGCACCCAGGCCCTGGCCCGGGTGCAGGAAGATCTCACTCTCAAACCCGTGGCCGGCTTCCCGGCGCCGGTCTCACACCCAACCCCGGCCGTACGCGGCGTCGTGGTCGGTCGACTTCGTCAGTTGGGGGCGGATCAGGTCAAGGCCTGAACTGCTCGAACGTTTTCCCGTTGAACCGATACGGGCCCGCTTCGTGCGTGCCCAGCCACAGGGTGCCGTCGTGATCCTTGTAGACGGAATAGAGCGTGACGTACTGGCCGCCCTCCAGGACGGGATAGTGAGTCACTATCTGGCCGTCGTCGCGCCAGACGCCTTCGCCATAGGTCGCCATCCACAGGTCCCCGGCTTCGTCCTCCGTGATGGACATGAAGTAGAGGTAGTCCGCGCTGGCCGCGGTGCCTGACAGGTCGAGACCCTTCTCCCGCTCGTAGCGGATCAAGTCATAGCCCAACGCGGTGGAGGTGCTCGGAGCAACCCGGAAGCGGAACTGGGTGTTGCAGAACCAGAAGGCCCCGTCGCGGTCTTCGAAGATCGAGCGAATGCCGAACATGCGTTCGCCTTCGAGTTCCGTGAGATGCTTCTCGAACATCCAGTCCAGCGAGTCCCCGTCGTACCGGCAGATGCCGAAGTTGGCCGTGCCGAACCACACGTGGCCCCGGCGATCCCGATAGACGCAGTAGATTTCGTAGGGACTCCAGGGCAGGTTGGGAGACTTCGCGAAGTACTCATCCTCGAACGCGTGCTTCGGAAACTTCAGGTGATGCAGAGTCTGGCCATCGTAACGGTAGGGACCCTGCTGTCCCGGCTGCAGGGGCAGCCACACGTCGTCCGGATCCAGTCTCCAGCCCTCGGCGGGGTCGTCGTGGACGGTGACCGGCAGCGTGACGAATCGCAGGCCGTCGAACTTGCTGACGCCGCCCGACGTGGTGATCAGGAGGTCGCCCGACTTGTGCTGCTGAATGCCGCGGATCTGATCGTTGCACAACCCGTCCTGAGTCGTGAAACGGGTGATGGTTCGGCCGTCGTAACGGCACAGGCCTTGCCCGTCGCTGCCGAACCAATGGTTGCCGCTCTGGTCCTGGAACACGATCAAACAACTCTTCGGGATCTCGGCCAGGATTTCTTCTGCGGCGGCAGGATCGGGGCCGCCGGCAGCCGTGCAGCCAGGCAGTGCGGCGGCGAGCAGAAGTGGCAGAACCGTGTGCTGGAGTCGCATGGCGAGAACGCACGATAGCTCGGTCGTTGACAGATGCCAGTAACGAACCGGTCACCGGCCAGGGAGACGCTACGCTGATCCGCACCTCGGAGGAAACCGAATGCGCCTCATTCTTCTCTCACTCCCGATCGCGCTCGCACTCTTCGCCTGCTCGGGCGATGAGTCCGCAGCCAACTCTCTGATCGGCACCTGGGCGCCGCAGAGCGCACAACTCGGCGGCGCAGAGTTGCCCATTGCCGCCTTCGGGGGCTCGAATCTCAACCTGACCGCGGACACCTACGAGTTCGCGGGGGACAAGGGCACTTACTCGCTGATCGGAACCGCGAAGCCGGCCCAGCTGGACATTCTCGGCCAGGATGGACCGAACGCCGGCCGCACGATCAAGGCCATCTACCAACTCCTGGATGACCAGCTCACCGTCTGCTACGAGCTCGGCGACGGTGCGCGCCCGACCTCCTTCGAGTCTCCTGCAGGCACGCAGGTCTTCCTGGTCGTGTACCGGCGGGCTTCGCCGTGATCCATTCGCAAGGCGGTTGCGCGTGACGGTTGGCGAGAGACCGAGCCGAGTTTGGAGCGGGCGCTTCCTGTGCCTCAGCCCGTTCCTGATCGCGCTGGTCGGCGGCCTGCGACTGCTGGGCGTTGCGGCGCCGCTGCGCCACGGCTGCGCCACGCTGCTGATCGCCGCAATCTTGCTCGCGGCATGGCAGTTTGGCGTGAGGATTCTCCGCGCCGCCGAGCCTGAGCGCCGGCGCCTGGCCGCGGCCGGCGGCCTGCTGACTGCTGTTCTGGCCGCGATCACCGTCTTCGCCGACCTCGGTCCGCCTGAGTCCGCCAGCCTGGCCGAGAACCAGCTCCGCTATCCGCTTCTCCTGCTGGCGGCGATCGCCGTCGCGGGCGCGCTGATGCTCCTCGCGGAATCCCTGCGCGAGGCGGGGGAGCGCTTCCACTCCGGTCTCGGCCTGGCGGCCATCGTCATGGCCGGACCGCTCTACGTCCTCTTTGCTGCCATGCAGCTGCTGGAATACCGGACGTTGGCGAGCAACGGCGCGTCCGAGATGACGCCGGAACTCGCGCTGCTGGACCAACTCTCGCTGCTCCTGCTCTTCTTCGGCGCGCTGCTGACCTACCTCGCGACGGCCGCCTTTGCCGCGTCCATGGGCCGGGCGCAGTGGCTCGGCCGCCGCGCGAGCCGGGTCTACGTGTCCATCAGTCTGATCGCGGCCATCTGCGTCGCGATCCGCGCAACCGAGGCTCTGGCCGGGTCGCAGAATCCACTCTGGGGCTTCCTGCACTGGAGCAGCCTGCCCGGCTTCGTCCTGCTGATTCCGGCCATGCCCTGGCTCATGCCCTGCCTGCTCGGCATCGTGCTGCTGCGTCGCGCCGGCGCGGAGCGGTAGGGAGCGGGACGGGGGCGGGGCCCCCAACCTATGACGTCCATCATATGATAGCCGGGTGTCCGCCCACCCCCCGGACCTGCCGCGCGCCATCCTGCACGTCGACCTCGACGCCTTCTTCGTCGCGGTCGAGCGCGTGCTTGATCCGCGCCTGAACGGCCGCCCGGTCGTGGTCGGCGGGCCGCCGGAGACGCGCGGGGTCGTCGCCGCCGCTTCCTACGAGGCGCGCGCCTTCGGCGTGCACTCGGCCATGCCGATGGCGCAGGCGCTGCGCCTCTGCCCGGGCCTGATCCGCGTCAGCGGCAGCCACGACATGTACTCGCGGGCCTCGCGCGCGGTCTTCGACCTCATCGCCGGCTACGCGCCGGTGGTCGAAAAAGTTTCGGTGGACGAGGCCTACCTGGACCTGACCGGCACGCAACTCATCCACGGCCGCGCGGTGGACGCCGCCGAGCGCATGCGCCGCGAGATCCGCGCGCGCCTGCGCCTGGACGTGACCGTCGGCGTCGCGCACAACCGCCTGGTCAGCAAAGTCGCCTCCACCTTCGCCAAGCCGCGCGGCCTCTTCGACGTGCAGCGCAATCAGGCGCCGCGCTTCTTCGCGCCGCTGCCGGTGCAGGCGCTGCCCGGCATCGGCCCGGTGACGACGGCGCGCCTGCGGGACTTTCACATCGACCATCTGGGCACGCTGGCCGGCACCGAGGGCTGGTTCCTCGAGCGCGTGTTCGGCGTGTACGGCCCCTCCATGCAGACGCGCGCGCGCGGCGAGGACGACACCCCGGTCTGCCCCGACTGGGAGCGGCCGCAGGCGAAGTCCGTCGGCCACGAACGCACCTTCGCGCAGGACACCGACGACCTCAAGGTGCTGCGCGGCCGCCTGCAGGAATTGTTGGAAGAGGCCACCGCCGAACTGCGCGCCGACGGCCTCCTGGCGCGCACGATCAGCGTGCGCGTGCGCTACGCCGACTTCGTCACCGTCTCGCGCGACGCCACTCTGCCCCAGCCCAGCGACCACGACCAGGAATGGACGCCGCTCGCGCAGGAACTGCTCGCGAAGATGGTCACGCGCCGCACGCTGGTGCGCCTGGTCGGCGTGCGCCTCGGCGGCCTGACGCGCGGCTTCTGGCAGGCCAGCCTGTTCGCGCAGGAGCGCGCCGCGCAGCGCCAGCGGCTGGACGTGCTGGACCGCCTGCGGGAGCGCTACGGGGAGAAGACCCTGCGCGCGGGGGAGAGGCTGTCCGCCGGGGCGCCGCCCGCTCCCGTTCGTCCGGAAAAGAAAATAGCCCGGGGGGTTCGAAGCCCCGGGCCCAGAAGGAATGAAAGTCTCGCGTGATTAGAGCTGGAAGGTCCAGCCGAAGAGCAGCATCCAGTCCGCGAAGGTCGCGTCACCGGCGATGTTCTGCGGGCCGTCCTGGCGATTGCGCACGAGCGCGATCGGCACGCTCACCGAGAAGGTCGAAATGCCGAAGCTGTAGGTCAGGCCCGGCTCGATCGAGGTGGTGTAGCCAGACTGACGGTAGCCGTCGTTGCCGCCGAAGAGGTCCCGCTCCATGGTGCCCTCGACGCGCCACGAAAGCTGCGGCACGAGGCCCGGCACCGCGGCGATCTCCCGCGCGAGACCGGCGCGCACCAGATACCGGTCCGGGATCGAGTTGTAGCGGATGTCCACCGGCACGTTGTTGATGCCCATCAGGTTGGCGGGCGTGGAGGTGGCGTCGTTGCTTTCCTGCGGGTTGATGGTGTAGGAGCCGGCCGCGAAGAGCGTGGCCCAGCTCGTGTTGCGGAACCAGCCGCCGTCCACGATGGCGCCCCAGCCGCCGTCGCCGGGCTGGATCGAGGAATCCACCGAGTACTGCCCGAAATTGGTGCCGTCCATCTGGCCGAAGTAGTCCGTGACGTTGTGGTCACCGGTGGGCGCCTTGAGGCCGAGGCCGAGCAGCACGTTCGTGTCCTCGTTCGCGACCGGATCGAAGAGCCAGGTGCGCGCCAGCAACTGCATGTCGCCGAGGCCTTCCGAGTTCTGGTGGTAGCGCGGCCCCTTGGTCGTGCTGGGCACCATCGGCGGGCCCATCGGCAGGGGCAGGGACCAGTCGCCGCTCATCAGGTACGGGATCACCAACGCCACCGACACCCGATCCGTGATGCCGTAGGCCAGGCCGAGGTCCATGTTGCGCTGCTCGTTGATGGCGTTGCTGCCGGTGTCGTTGAGCGCGGTGATTTCCTTGGTGCCGACGAAGTGTTTGTCGGCCTTCAGGTACCGGAAGTTCTGCGAGAAGGTGAAGTCGCCCTTCTTCAGGTAGGGGCCGTCCGCGTCCATCAGCGGCACGTGCGAGCGCGAATTGATGCAGCCCTGAGCGGCGGCCTCTCCGGCCGTGAAGGCCAGGGCGGCGGCGACGAGAGCCGTGATCAGTGAGAGTTTTCGAATCATCGGAATTCGGTCGAGGGAGTGTGATGGGGGGAGACGGAGCGGCTGCGAACCTTCTCCGGACGTGTCAGAGTTTATGTCGAGTCCCTCACAACTCTGATCAGACATTGTGATCCCGGCAATCATTCATGGGCGCAATCGGCGCCATCCCCAAGTCAAACTTCAGGAAGGCATCACTTCTGCTGATGTTGCGGCCGGGCCCGATGCTATGATGGGCATCATAGCCCATGCCCCAGCCCGCCGCCGTGCAGTTGGCGGTCGCCACCCCCTGGTCCTTCCACCACGGCGCCGCGGCCGTGGAGGAACTGGCGCGGGCGGCGGTGGCGCGCGGGATCGGGGCGCTGGGTCTGGCGGACCGCAACGGCCTGTGGGGGGCGGTCTACTTCCAGAAAGCCTGCCAGGCGGCGGGCGTGCGGCCGATCTTCGGGATGCGGCTGGAGGTCGAGGGCGTGGCGGCGCACGTGCTGGCGCGCGACGCGGCCGGCTGGGCGGCGCTGTGCCGGCTGACGACGCGCTTGCATCTGGAGGAGGTGGAGCGCACGGCGCCCGGCATCGGGCGCTCCGCCCGATTGGTTTCGTGGCTGCATGAGGAGCGCGCGCGCGCGCCGGGCGGATTCGCGGTCCTGTCCCGGGACGCCGAACTGCTGCGCGCGCTGCGCGGGGGGGGGGCGGGAGGCGCCGCCGATCTCTTCGTCGCCGCCCGGCCCGGCGCGTGGGCCGCGGAGGACGCCGCCCTGGCCGCCGATCTGGGCCTCGAGGCCGCCGCCGCGCCGCCCGTCGCCTTCGCCGAACGCGCGCAATACCTTCGCCACCGCCTGCTGGCCGTGATCGGCGCCAACGAAAACGTCTCGCGCCTCGACGAGGCGCGCGATCCGGCGGCGGCATTCGGCCTCGCGCCGAAGGACGCCTGGCTGCGCGATGAGATTTCGTTGGCGGCCGCCTACGCCGGGGCGCCGCGGGCGCTGCAGGTGGCGGCGGAGCTGGCGGCATCTTGTGACTTCACCATTCCGCTGGGGCAGAAACGCATGCCGCGCACGGGACTGGGCGCGGGAGCGATCGTCGAACTCGAACGCCGCTGCCAGGCGGCGCGCGCGCGGCGGTTTCTGACCGGCAGCGCGTGGGAAGAGCGCGGTTACGCCGCGCAGTTGACGCGCGAACTCAACCTCATCCGCGCGCAGGACCTCGCCGACTACTTCCTGACGGTGGAAGAAATCGCCGCCTGGGCGCAGGCGCAGGGCATCCAGAACTGCGGGCGCGGCTCGGCCGCCAACAGCCTCGTGTCCTACCTGCTCGGCTTCACGCACGTGGATCCGCTGCGCCACGGTTTGTGGTTCGACCGCTTCCTCAACGCCGGCCGCGCCGACTTCCCCGACGTGGACCTCGATTTCGCCTGGGACGAGCGCGACCGCGTGCTGGACTTCGTCTACCGCCGCCACGGCCGTGACCGCGCCGCCATGCTCGGCACGCACGTGACTTTCGGCGTGCGCGGCGCGGTGCGCGAGATCGCCAAGGCCATGGGCGTGCCGGCGGCCGAGATCGGCCCGATCACGCGCGCGCTGCCCTGGGCCTACGACGGCAGCCTGGATCTGGAGCGCATCCGCGAGCATCCGCGCACCGCGCGCCTGCCGCTGGACGCGGAGCCCTGGAGCACCATCCTGCAGGAGGCTTTCGCGCTGCGCGATTTCCCGCGCCACCTCGGCGTGCACGCCGGCGGCATGGTGATCGCGCCGGGGCCGCTGACGGATCACCTGCCCCTGCAGCTGGCGCGCAAGGAGACCGAAGACGGGCGCGTCGTCATCACGCAGTGGGACATGTATCCGGTGGAGGACGCCGGATTGTTGAAGATGGATCTGCTGGGCAACCGCGGCCTGGCGGTGATCCGCGACGCCACGGCCGCCGTCGCGCAGCACCACGGCCTGGCCGTGGACTTCGCGCGCGTGGACGCCGAGCAGGATCTGCGCACCCGCGATCTACTGGCGCGCGGGGACACGATGGGCTGCTTCTACGTGGAGTCGCCCAGCATGCGCGGCCTGCTCACGCAGCTGAAGTGCCGCGATTTCGCCACGCTGGTCGCGGCGTCTTCCATCATCCGCCCGGGCATTTCCTCCTCCGGCATGATGCAGGCCTACGTCGAGCGCCACTTGGCCGTCATGGCCAGCCGCGGCCGCCACGACGAGTCCTGGTATCTGGATCCGCGTCTGCGCCAGCTGCTCGGCGAGACCTACGGCGTGATGGCCTATCAGGAAGACGTGCTGCGCGTGGCGCAGGATCTGGCCGGCATGAGCGCGGCCGAGGCCGACGCGCTGCGCAAGGCCATGACGCACAAGCGCTCGCAGGACGCGATCGGCGCCTTCGGCACGCGTTTCACCGCCGGCGCGGTCGCGCGCGGGGCCGCGCCGGCGGCTGCGGAGGAATTGTGGCGGCAGATCGAGTCCTTCTCCGGCTATTCCTTCTGCAAGGCGCACTCGGCCAGCTACGCGCAGATTTCCTACCGCTCGGCCTGGCTGCGCGCGCACTTTCCCGCCGAGTTCATGGCCGCGGTGCTCGGCAATCATGGCGGCTATTACTCGACGTTCGCCTATCTGGCCGAGGCGCGGCGCATGGGATTGCGCCTGCTGCTGCCTTGCGTGAATGCGGGCGGCTCATCCTTTGGCGGCGGCGGACGCCGCGTCCGGGTTGGATTGTCAGAAATCCGCGGCCTGTCGCCGTCCACCCTCACGCGCCTGCTGGCCGCGCGCGCCGCCGGCGGACTCTTCGCCTCCATGGAGGATTTCGTCGCGCGCGTCCGCCCGCAGCCGCAGGAACTCGACTCCCTCGCGCGCGCCGGCGCGCTCGACGCCCTGCCCGACGGCCTCACGCGCCCCGAGCGCCTGCGCTGGGCCGCGCTGGCCGCGCCCGATCTGCGCCGCCGCGCCGCCGCCGGCGCGGAGGGGAGCGGCGGGGCGCTGCTGTTCGGCGAAACGCCGCTGCGCCGCCCGCCGTCCGCGCCGGAGTTTCCGCCGCTGCGACAATTGGAATTGGAAGAGGAGGCGCTCGGCTATCTGGTCAGCGCGCACCCGCTGGCGCTGTGGCAGGACCGCATCCGCGCCGCCGGCGTGGTGCCCGCCCGCGAGCTGGCGCAGCATCTGGGCCGGCGCGTGCGCTTGGTCGGCTGGCAGGTGACGCAGAAGCCGCTGCGCACCGCCGGCGGCGAGCCGATGATGTTCCTCTCCTTCGAGGACACCACGGCGATCTACGAGACGGTGATGTTCCCGCAGGCCTACCGGCGGCTGGCGCCGTGGACGCTGACGCAGGGCCCGTATCTGATCGAAGGCGTGCCGAAAGATGAAAACGGCGCGCTCACCGTGGACGTCCGCGAGTTGCAGTTGCTGCGCGACGTGCCCTATCGTCGGGAAACGGGCGCGCGCGGGCGGGCGTAAACTCGGCGCCATGCGAATCCTCGTTGCGCTGATTGCCTTGCTGGCCTTCTCCTGCTCCCACCTGCCTCCGGCGCAGGAGGCCGGGCGCGTCGAGCACGTCGTGCTGGTCTGGCTCAAGGATCCGGGCAACGCGACGCATCGCGCGGAATTGATCGAGGCCGCCTACGGCCTGCAGGAGATTCCGGGCATCGTCCACGCCTACGCCGGGCCGTCCCTGCAGAGCCTGCGCCCCGAAGTGGACGACTCCTTCGACGTGGCCTTGGTCTTCGTCTTCCGCGATCCCGCCGCGCTCGAGGCCTACCAGACTGATCCGCGCCACGTGCAGGCCGTCACGGACGTGCTGGCGCCGCGCGCCGCGCGCTTCCTGGTCTACGACTTCGTCGAGTCGCCTCCCGCCGACTGAGTCGTCAGGAACTCCAGCGTCATCGCGATGGCGTCGCGGTGCGACGGCAGGAAGGCGTGCAGGCTGCGCACGATGCGGTGGCCGGCGGCGCCGTCGAGATGCGTTTCCGCGACGGTGACGACGCCGTCGTCTTCGCCGATGAGCAGCGGATTCCAGCCGCGCCCGTCGCCGCGCGCGCCGGCGACGATCAGGAAGGGGCAGTCCGGCGGGGGAATCAGGCGCACCTCCTCGGGCACGAGGCCGACGCCGGTGTCGCCGTAGAGCCAGCGGAAGACCTTCAGGCTGGCCAGGCGGTTGGCGAAGGAGCTGCCCTGGTTCGGCGGCCCCAGCATCACCATGCCGCGCACGCTCACGCTCTGGCGCCACGCGCCCTGACGAGCCAGCGTGGCGCGCACCACGATGCCGCCGAGGCTGTGCGTGACGAAGAAGACCTCGGTCGCCTGCCTGTCCTCGAGAAGC
The DNA here is from genome assembly GCA_964453755.1 of uncultured Planctomycetales bacterium. GTDB lineage: Bacteria > Planctomycetota > UBA1135 > UBA1135 > UBA1135 > JAQBVK01. The sequence continues at coordinate 4,376 of CAYVPL010000040.1, read as the reverse complement.
CGCTCCACGATGCGCTCCAGCCACACCGCGTGCTCCTCGATGGAGCGGCGCGTGCTCGGGTAAGAGAGGCGTGCCGTGCGCCAGCCGGCCGCTTCCAGATCCTGCTTCATGCGGCCGAAGGAGACGCGGGTGCGCCCCATGCCGTGCAGGAGCACCACCAGCGGGCGCGCGTCCGGCGCGGCGGAATTGTCACACGGCACCAGGGCGTTCAACTCGCCGAGGCAGGCTTCGTAGCTGCCCCAAGCGCGGCGCACGTTCTTCGGATCCAACAAGCGGCAATGCCCGGTGCCGACGTGCTCCTGGATGCGCCAGCCGGCGCGCCAGCGCGCGTCGGCCCAGATCTGCGCGCCGCCCGCGGTGGGGAAGGGCAAATTCAGGCGCGGGCGGGAGATGTCCGGTTCCACGGGTGGAGGGGTCGCAGGATGCGGGGCAGGCGGTGCGGAATGCGCGGGAGCAGCGCATCCGGCGGCAAGGATGCCGAGCAGAAGTCCGGCCGCGGCGCGAGGCATTTCCTTGATCTTACGCGCCGGTATGGGCGCGAATAGGAAGTATGCTTGAGGAGGCTCGTAGCGAGGAGAATCCAATGTCCGCCCTTCTGACGGTGTGCCTGATCAGCTTCGTTCCTGCCTGGCAGCAGGAGGATGCGGCCAAGTTCCCGCCGCAATGGGGCGTGCCGCCGGCGGCTGCCGCGAACCCGAACGCCCCGATCCCGCCCACGCCTCAACCCGGCCGATCCGGGCTGGCCGGGCCCGACGGCGGCGACGTCCAGGTTTCGAGTCCTTCGCCTCACAATCAGAACGAGCATTCCATCAACGTCGACCCCTCCGATCGCAATCACCTGATCGCGGGCGGCAACGACGATCGCAACGGTTACTACACCTGCGCCTTCTATTCGACTCGCGACGGCGGGAAATCCTGGAGCGAGCTGTTCTTTCCCATGCCTCCGGGCGGGTTCGGCTTCGCCGGCGACCCGGGAACGGCGATCGGGCCGCAGGGTGAGAGTTACTTCTCCGCCATTGCCTCCGAGCGGAACTACGGCTTTTCCTCGCTCTTCGTCGGCCACTCGCCGGACGGAGGCCTCACCGTTCCGACCTGGGTCGAAGCCGTGGACTCGCCGCCCGGAGGCTTCCAGGACAAGCAGTTCATCGTGTCCGACCAGACCACGAGTCCGCTCAGCGGTGCGGTCTACATGGTGTGGACGCGCATCTCGATTTCCTTCGGCACCTATTCCATCTACGCGGTGACCTCCTATGACCAGGCCGCGACCTGGACGAGTCCGGTCCGGGTCAGCGAGGGCACGTTGTGCATCGCGGCCTGCCCCGCGGTGGGACCGAACGGAGAGCTCTACGTGGCTTGGTTCAACTACGCGACTTCCAAAATCCAGGTGGACGTTTCGTACGACGGCGGCATGACCTTTGGCTCCGACGTCGACGCGGCCAGCGTCAATTACGTCACGGGCATTCCCAACGGAACCTTCCGCGCCAACTCGAATCCCAGCCTGGACGTCGACACCAGCGGCGGTCCGTACCACGGCAACCTCTATCTCTGCTGGGCGAACGACATGGGCACGCACACGGACGTTCAATTCTCCCGCTCCTCGGACGGCGGCGCGACCTGGTCGGCGCCGCAGACGGTCAACGACGATGGCACGGCCACCAGCCAGTGGTCCCCGTGGCTGGACGTCGACGCGAACGGCAACGTCATCGTCGGCTTTTGCGACCGGCGCGAGGATCCCAACGACCGCTCCATCGGCTTCACGATCGCGCGCAGCGCCGATGGCGGCGCCAGCTTCCAGCCGAACGTGCGCGTCGCCGACCAATCCTTCGACCCGAACACTTACGCCAACGGCAACTTCATCGGCGACTACAACGGTCTGGCCGCCTCGGATCGCACCATCCATCCGCTCTGGACGGACGGCCGCAACGCCACCAACGACGCCTTCACGTCACGCGTCCAACTGGACTTCTACGGCGATGCCAGCACTGCGTCCGCCGCGACGGGTGGAACGGTGAACCTCACTTTGGCCCCCGGACCGCGCCACGGCGGAGCCGAGTACTACGTCCTGGGATCCAGGACCGGCACGGAGCCCGGCATGAACTTGGGCAACGGCGTCGTCCTGCCGCTCAATCAAGATTCCTTCACGCGGATGACGTTCCAGCGCGCGAACACTCCCGCATTCAAACGATTCCATGGCTTCTTGGACGCCCAAGGAGGCGCGGCGCCAAGTTTCGTTCTGCCAAGCGGCACGAACCCGGCCCTGGTCGGATTGCAGCTCCACTTCGCCGCGGTGGTGCGCGGCTCCGGCGCTGCCTGGGCTTGGGCTTCCAACCCGTTCGCCGTGACGATCACTCCTTAGGTTCGGGCAGTGAGTCGATGGCCTGCCGGAGGTGCGCCTCATCCGGCTGGAGGAAGCGCAGGGTGCCTTGCGAATCGGCCAGTAGAAAGGCGGGCAATCGAGGTACGCGCAGGGCGTCGCCGATCTGCCCCGTGGGATCGGCAACTGCCGGCCAGCCCGGTTTGGTTTCCTGGAGAAAGCGGCGCAATGCCGGCTCCCCAGTGCCAGCGGCAACTCCGACGATCGCGAGCTTCTCCTCGGGATAGCGGTCGCGGAGCCAGCGCAGAACGGCGACACACTCCCAAGTGTCGGGCTGGGCCGGGTTGAAGTTGACAATGAGGAGAGGGCGGCCTTCCACGCCGACCGGAGGGAGATCGGAATCGCCGATCAGGGCTCCCAATTCCGGTACCGGCCTCCCGACGAGAATCCTCTGCCAGCGCGGAACGAGTTCCGCAGAGGCCTCCACGGTGCCGGACAACTCGAGTTTGCGGCCTGCTCGCAACACGGTGAGCTCGAGCGCATCGCCCGCGCGCTGGGGACCCAGGCTGCGGCCGAGCAGGGGTGGGGTCGCGACCGCCTGGCCCGCGATTTCCAGAAGCAAGTCGCCCGTCTGGAGTCCCGCCGACTGAATGGAGGAGGTCTCGAAGACGTAAGTGACGCGCGGACCTGCTTCGTCGAAGGTCCAGCGAAATCCTGGATGCGGCGGATCGTCGTGTTCCTGCCACGCGATGGTTTCGACGTACGCCTTCGCTGACTCGGCCGCGCACCGGGCGCTCTTGTCCGTCAATTCTTCTCTGACAATGGCGATTTCTTGGCGCAGGCGGAGGAGGTGTTCTTCCGACAGGCGGCCTTGCGCAAGGGACCGGACTTTGGCGCCGCCTCGGGCGCGCACGCCCTGACCGTCGTCGAAGCCCTCCCATTGCACGACGCCCTGGGCGCGGAAGAACTGGACGGTCCACGCGCCGCGCGCGCCGGCACGCCGCGTGGCGTGGTAGGCGAGCATGCGGGGCTCGCGGCCGGTCCCGGGACCCGCGAGCATCGCGAGGTCGGAATCAGGGTGTGCGGCGATGCGGCCTGCTCCGCCCAGCGCTTGGATTGTTTCCTCCACCACCTGCCGCTCCGCGCCGGTCGTGGTTTCCGCGTGGAAGAGGAGCAGCGCCGGAGGCGGCGCCGGGGCCGCGGCCGCAGGCTGCGGGGATTCCTGGAACGAGGCCGGCGCCAGCAGGAGCCACGCGAAGACGGCGGCGGATGATGCGGGCACCGATTCCATTCTAGGACAACATCCATTCACGCCCGTCAAGGAGGCGTTGATCTTCCTCCAAAGGGGATGACCAGCGCGATGGAGACGGGCGTGACTTCGACTGCGACGCCTTCGGGAATCAGCTCGTGCGCGAAGCGCCCGAGGAAGTGGCCGAGCGCGACTCCCGCGAGGACGTCGGAGGGATAGTGCGCGCCCGCTTCCACGCGCGACCAGGCGCCCAGCCCGACCAGTGTGCCGTTGGCGAAGATCGCCGCCGGCATCCACGCCCCATTGCCGAAGTCCCGGCGCCAGATTTCGTTCGCGGCGAAGGCGCCGTTGGCGACGCCGGCCGCGTGACTGGAGGGGAAGGAGCGGTCATCCGCGCCGCTCGGGCGCTCGCGATCCGTGGCGCTCTTGAGCGCCTCAACGAGCGCGTCCTCGACGAAGGCCGATCCGAGCGCCGCCGCCGGCGGCCCCAGCCATGCGGCGGTTCCCTCGTCGCGCGCGACGATCAGGTGCACGCCTTCGAGCACGAGCGCCTCGGCGCGCACGAAATCGCGGATCGCGTCGGATGCGTCGCCGGCGCCTTCCTCGGAGCCGAAGAGAGGCGTCTCCTCGCGCGCCCAATCGGAGACGTCGTCGTCGAAGTCGCCGATCGAGAAGATGCCGGCGCCGACGAGCGGCAGCCAGGTGAAGGGATCCACCGCGGCGTCCCGCGCGGCCGGCCACACGGTGGAGCACGAGCCGGTCGCGCTCGCGAGCAGCGCGAGCGCGGCGAGTGGCCAAGCCGCGCGCATCAAC
>CAYVPL010000039.1:0-14560 GCA_964453755.1 uncultured Planctomycetales bacterium | reverse complement strand
CAGGGCATCTTCATCAACTTCAACAACGTGGTGAACTCGGCGCGCATGAAGCTGCCGTTCGGCATCGCGCAGATCGGCAAGTCCTTCCGCAACGAGATCACGCCGGGCAACTTCGTGTTCCGCACGCGCGAATTCGAACAGATGGAGATGGAGTGGTTCTGCCGGCCGGACGAGGCCGCGAAGTGGTACGAGTACTGGCGCGACTTCCGTTTCGCGTGGTACTTGGAGCTGGGCATCCGTCCGGAGCGCCTGCGCCTGCGCCCGCACGCCGACGACGAACTCGCGCACTACGCGGCGGGCTGCTCGGACGTCGAGTACGAGTTCCCGTTCGGCTGGTCGGAACTGGAGGGCATCGCCAATCGCACCGATTACGACCTCAAGAAGCATTCCGAGCACAGCGGCGAGAAGCTGGCCTGGTACGACCAGGAGAAGAACGAGCACGTGGTGCCGTTCGTGATCGAGCCGGCGGCCGGCTGCGATCGCACGGCCATGACTTTCCTGGTCGATGCCTACGACGAAGAAAAGGACGGCGAGGAGACGCGCGTGGTCCTGCGCTTCCATCCGCGCATCGCGCCGGTGACGGTGGCGGTGTTCCCGCTTGTCAAGAAGGAAGGCATGCCGGAGAAGGCGGCGGAGATCGAGCGCGAGCTGCGGCGCCGCTTCCGCACCGCCATCGAGGAAAACCAGTCCATCGGCCGGCGCTACCGGCGGCAGGACGAGATCGGCACGCCGTTCTGCGTGACCGTGGACGGCGACACGCTGGCGAACGATACGGTGACGCTGCGCGAGCGCGACGGCATGACGCAGGAGCGCGTGCCCGCCGCCGAGCTGGCGGCCGTGATCGAAGCGCGGATTGCCGCGTGGAAGCGCCCGCAGCCCGCGCCGGTGGCCTGAACGAGGCGTCCCGTGGTTCGCCTCGAGTTGAACGGTACGGCGATCGCTTCCGGCGTCGGCGCCGGCACCGTCGTGCTGATTCTTCCGCCGGCCGGCGCGCAGCAGCCGCGGCGCGTGCTGGCCGAGGGCAAGCAGGAGGCCGCGCTGCAACTCTTCGACCAGGCGCACGAGCGGGCGCTGGAGCGCCTGGCTGAAGTCCAGGACGCGACGGCGCTCGAGTTGGGCCTGCAGGATGCCGCGATCTACGCCGCGCAGGCGGCCGTGTTGCGCGACCCGGAGGCGCTGTCGGAAATCCGCGGCGCAATCCTCACCGACCGTCTCGCGCCGGAGTCGGCGATCCAGGCCTTCCTCGACCGCCTCGGCGGCGTGTTCGAGGCGCTGGAAGGCGGCGAGATGAAGAGTTGGGCCGCGGATCTGCGTGATCCGTGGATGCAGGTGCTGCACGAACTCGGCGAAGGCGCGCAGGTCGCGATGCTCGCCACCGCCGGCGAGCAAAGGCTGATCCTCGTCGCCGAGGAACTCACGCCTTCGCTGTTGACGCGCTTCCCGCGCGCGCGCATCGCCGGCATCCTGTGCGCGCGCGGCGGCCGCTTCAGCCACGGCGCCATGGTGGCGCGCGCCAGCGGCATTCCGACGGTGGCCGGACTCGACCAAGTGCATCTGCGCGCGCAGGCCGGCGAGTCGGCGGTCGTCTACGGCGACGAAGGCCGCGTGCTGCTGGGCGTCGCGCCCGCGGAACTGGAGTCCGCGCGCGAGCGCTCCGAAGCGATGGGCCGCATGCGGCAAAGCTTGGCGCGCGCCGCGCAAGCGCCCTGCGTCACGCAGGACGGCACGCCGATCGAAATCCTCGCCAACATCGAATCGCCGCGCGACCTCGAGATCTTCGACCTCGGCAGCGTGGACGGCATCGGTCTCTTCCGCACGGAATTCGCCTACATGGAGCGGCCGTCCTTTCCCAGCGCCGAGGAGCAGACGCGCCTCTACGCCGGGGTGCTGAAGCGCCTGGCCGGACGGCCGGTCACCTTCCGCACGCTCGACGTCGGCGCCGACAAACAACTGCGCTATCTGAGTCTGCCGCACGAAGCCAACCCGGCGCTCGGTTGGCGCGGCCTGCGCCTGGGCTTGGCCTGGCAGGACATCCTGCTCTTGCAGTTGCAGGCCTTCCTGGCCTCGGGCGGCGAAGGTCAGGTGCGCATTCTCCTGCCCATGGTCACGACGGTGGAGGAAGTGCGCGCGGTCAAGCAGTTGCTGCTGGCGCTGCCTTCGGCCGGCGGCCCGCGGCCGCTCCTCGGCGCGATGATCGAGGTGCCCGCGGCAGTGATGGGCCTCCGCGACCTGCTGCGCGAGACGGACTTCGTCTCCGTCGGCACCAACGATCTCACCCAGTACCTCTTCGCCGTGGACCGCGACAATCCCTGGGTGTCCTCGCTCTATCAGCCCTACCACCCGGCGCACCTGCGGGTGCTGCGGATGATCGCCCGGCAGTGCACTGCGGCGCGCAAACCCTTCGCCGTCTGCGGCGAGCTGGCCGGTCAGCCGGCCGGCGCCCTGTTCCTGGCCGGCGCCGGATTCCGCTCCCTTTCCATGGCTGCAACCTTCGTGCCGGAGATCAAGGCCCTGCTCCGCGCATCCGAAATGGAGGTGTTGCGCGCCGCCGCCAACCGGGCGCTGCGCTGCCGCACCGCGGGGGAGGCCACGGCGGTCCTCGAGGGCGTCGTGGCCCAGGCTTGGAAGAAGGTGGCGGCGGCTCAGGGTTGAGCCCGGCGCGGCGGGATGGCATGCGCCGAAATCACCATTTGATCAACGGGACCGGAGTCTCCATACTGGAATCTTCCGTTCCGGCGCACCTTCCGCGCCGGCACCCGATCCCTGTTGTCCCACCGACCCTCCGTCCGTGGAATGAGCACTGGCAAGCCTAAGCCGCGACCAGCGCCGATGATCAGCCGCAAAGGCCGGTGGTCGCATGCGGAAATCGAGCGGGTGAAGCGCTGGTTCGGCAGCGAATCGGAGGCGGCGATCGCGAAGCGGCTGAAGCGCCCGGTGGCCAGCGTGCGGCGCATCATTCTGAAGATTTACGATCAGGCCGAGCGGCGCACCGGGCCCTGGACCGCCGGCGAGATCATGGAGCTCAAGCAGTTGTTCGGCCGCGCCAAGTTGCCGGTGATCGCGCGCAAGTTGCGCCGGACGCCCAAGGACGTCGAACACCGGCTCAGCCTGCTGCGCGGCCAGATCCGGCCGCGGCCCTGGTCTTCGCAGGACGAGCAGGAGCTCAAGGCCTATTACGGCTCGCGCGACGACGCCGACCTGACGGTGATCCTCGGCCGCCCCGTGGCGCAGATCGAGGAGAAGGCGCGGCAGTTGTGCCTGGCCAAGGACAAGACCTTCCAGCACCGCGCGCAGGGCGTGAGCCGCGTGCGCATGCCGCGCTGGAGCCAGGAGCAGCTCGACACGCTGCAAAAGCTCTATCCCAACACGCCCAACATCGAGATCGCGCGCATCCTGCAGCGCTCGAACAAGAGCGTGGTGTCGAAAGCCAACGACCTGAAATTGAGGAAGTCTTCGGACCGTCTGCGCCGCATGGGTCAGGAGAACGTCGGCCTGCGTCATGGCCGCGCCGCCAAGCCGGGCGCCGAGCCGGAGCGCGAGCGGGACGCATCGTCCTAGATCCGGCGATGGACCTTCGGCTCCTCGCGCTCCGCCGGCGGCCCGGCGGCATCGAGTTCGCCTGGTCCGACGGCAGCACGCGACTCGTCGCCGATCGCGCGCTGCGGCTTGCCTGCCCCTGTGCGCATTGCGTTCACGAGATGACTGGACGCAAGCTTTTGGATCCCGCGCAAGTGCCCGCTGGCATCGCGATTCGCGACATGCAGGCGATGGGCCTCTACGCCTACCGCATCCTCTTCGACGACGGGCACGACTCGGGCATCTACACCCTGGAGCGCCTGCAGGCGCTGTGCCAGGAAGCCGCCGCCGGCGCATGAGCCCCTTTGCCGAGCTCCTGGCCGGCCCCTGGCGGCCTCTGATCGGCGCAGGAGTCCTGTTCGCGCACGGCTGGACCCTGTGGTTCGTCCTGGGCCAAAATTTCACCAGAACCCTCTTCATGTCGGTGGCCTCAAGAGCCGTAGTAGGAGCTGGCTCCCTTGGCCTTGTGGCCAGTGGAGCGCTGGGCCGGCCTGATCCAGGCTGGGAGCCGGATTCCCTCGCGTGGGGGGTCGCAGGTCTCGCTGCTTGGATTCTGTGCTGGTCGCTCGACGTCGCGGTCCTCGGCCTCCTCATGAGACGCATGCAACCTGGATGGCGCTGGCATGCCTACGACCTCGCGGTCTTGGGCTTGGCGCACGGGATCTACCTGACGGGAGGGATTCTCCTGTGAGCGTGAACCCCTGGCGCTCGAAGGATCCGGCGATCCCGCTCCGGCCACGCGAGGTGCTGCGCGTCTGCATGGGCCTCGTGGCCCTGGCGGTGCTCTGCTCCTGGCCGCAGCTCTCCAACCCCGGCCGTCTCACGGACATGGATCCGGGCGCGTTCCGGCGTCTGGCGCTGCTCGGCGACGCGAGCACCGTGCACGAGGTGCCGCTGTTCGCGCGCGAAGTGCTGTGGACCGTGCCTGGCCGCATGCTGATCGAACGCGGCGGGCTGTCCGTCGAGTACGCCGGCCTGATGCTGATGCTGATCGGCTCCTTCGTCAGCGGCCTCGTGGTCTGGCTGCTGCTGCGCTGGCTGACGCGCGCGCCGCTCGCATCCTTCTCCGCGGCGGCGATTCTGGTGGTGCAGCCTTGGCGCACCACTTCGCTGGGCGATCCAGCCCTCACGTGGCTGTTCGGCCCGGCGCTGGCCTTCCTCGGCATCGTCTGGATCACGCGCGGCGGGGGCGTCGTCGCCGGTCTGGTCGCCGGCGCGGGAGCCGCGCTCGCCGGATACACCAGTTTCGCGCAATTGCCGCCGCTGGTCCTCGGCTGCGGCGTGCTGCTGCTCGCGCACGTTCCGCTGATGCTGCGGCCCTTCCCGGTGGGGGAGCGCATCGCGCTGCGTCCGCTCGCCCTCGGCGTGCTGACGGCAGTCGGCGTTGGCGCCGGCCTGCTCTGGCCCGCATGGCGCGAAGGCTTGCCGGACGCGCCTCCGGGCGCCGGCACTTCGGCCGCCGGCTGGTTCGCCCAGGATGGCAGAATGCAGTTCCTCGGCGTGGAATCGGCGCCGGGCGGGCATCACTACTTCTGGCCCGTGCTGCTCGGCTGGTTCCTGCTCTTCGTGCTGGTCTGGATCGCGCTCAACGTGCGCGACCCGCGCCTGCGCCCCTGGTGGCTGATGGCGCTCTTCGGCTTCCTGCTGATGCAGGGCTCGAATCTGCACCTGATGGGCAACCAGTTTCCGCAGGTGATGATGCCGCACGCCTGGTTCGCCGACGTGCCTGGATTCGACCGGCTGCCGGGCCCCTCGGCCTGGCTGCCCTTCTTCGGCTTGGCGCTGGCCGGAGTGCTCGCGCTCGGCCTCAAGGAATGGCAGGTGCAGCACGGCCGCACCACGACTTTCCTGATCGCCGCGCTCTCGGCGCTGGAGTTGCGGCCGCTGCCGTTGCCTGAGCAGAAGCTGCAGGCGCCCGCCGTCTACGCCCGCATGGCGCGCGAAGCGGAGGGCAGCGTGCTCGAACTGCCGCTCGATTCCGGCAACGCCGTCGCGCTGTGGCACGCGGCCTCGGCGCACGGACGGCCGGTGCTGTTCGCGCCCATGCTGGCCGGAGCTCCCTCCGCCGGCGTCGCCGGCGTGCCGGCGGGCCTGATCGAAGTGCTCTCGCCGCAGGCGCGCGAAGATTTGCCGGAAGGCGGCGTGCCGGCGGAAGCCTCGGTGCAGCGCCTGCAGGAGGCGAACGGCGCGGAGCTCGACGAATGGCGCCGCTGGCTGGTCGAGGACGCGAAGGTGCGCTGGGTGGTGTTCCGCCGCGCGCCCGACTTCAACCTCGGCGGCGTGCGCACCGAACAGCGCACGTGGGCCGGCGATCTCCGGCGCGGCCTGACGCCCTGGTATTTCAACGATCAGATCCTCTCCGATCGTCAGCAGAGCGCCCGCGAGTTGTCAGCCGAGTTCAAGGACATGGCGGACCGTTCCGCGACCGCCCACGCCCTGCTCGAGCACTGGTTCGGGCGGCCCGACTCACGCGCCGGTTCGGCGCACGCCGAAGTCTGGCAGGTGAAGCCCGCGACTTCAGTCGTTCCCGCCAGCCTCGCCGTCCCGCCCCGGTCCGGCGGCTGATTCATCTGACAATTCCGCGGCGCGCGCGCGCCAGCGGGCGGCGGACAACGGATCGATCGGCGGACGCAGGCGCAGGAAGGATTCGTCCGGATCGGCCAGTAGATCGCCGGCCGCGATCACCTCGCCCTGCGCGTCGAGGAGGATTTTCTCGCGCTCGCCGCGGAGCATGCGCAGCACGGCGCCCGCTTCGCGCAGCGTGGCGCTGACGGAGCGGCGCGGACTGCCGCCTTGAGCTGCGGCGAGCAGGGGCGCCTCCGTCGATCCGGCGATCACCGCGCGGATGGTGGGCGCCACGTCGTCCAGACTCACGAGGCCGAGAGCCCGCGTGCCGGCGGGAAGCAGCCGCGGCAGGCGCAGCAGGATCGGCACGCGCAACACCGCGTCGTGCAAGGAGCCGGCGCTGCCGAGCAGCCCGCCTTCCTCTCCGAAGCGCACGCCGTGATCCGACACCACGACCAGGAGCGCGTCCTCCAACAATCCGAGATCGAGCAGGCCGTCCACCAGGGCGCCCAACGCCGCGTCTTGCGCGAGGATCTCCGCGTCGTAGAGCGCGGCGAAGGCCTGCGCCTCCTGCGGACTTGCCGTCAGCGTGCCTTGCTCGAGCAGCGCCAGGCGCAGCGCGTCCTGATCGCGCACCTCGCGCTGCAGGTCGGCGGAACTGAGGCTGTCCGGCAGGAAGCGGTCGCGCAGCTCGGCCGGGGGATCGTAGGGGGGGGCGGTGTCGGACAGCCGCGCCAGCAGGAAGAACGGCCGCGCCGGGTCGCGGGTGGCGGCCAGAGCCAGCGCGCGCTCGACGACGCGGTCGGCGGGGCGGGATGGCGAGACGACGGTGAAGCGGGCGCGCGCGCGATCGAACCAGCGGACCAGCAACAGGCGCTCCGGCAGGGATCCATCCAGCACGTCCACCCGCCGGTCGAAGCCCGGCGGCGTCGCCGGTCCGGCCGCGACGGACCAGGTCTGCCAACCGGCGGCGGCAAGATCCGGAGCCAGCGGCGCGGCGGGATCGCCGAGCAGGCGCGCGAGCGACTCCTCGTGATCCGGGCTGGCGGCGAAGGCCCGCTCGAAGAGCACGGACTCGCCGGCGAGCGCGTCGAAGCGCGGACTCGCGGCGCGGAAGGATCCGAGGCAGCCAAGGTGGTCGGCGCGCACGCCTTCGAGCACGACCAACACCACGTTCAGCGGCCGATCGGCGCCGCGGGCGTCCTGCATGGTTCCGGGTTCCCGTCCGGGCAGCAGCAGGGCGCCCAGCGCCGCCGGCAGGAGCAGCAGGCACAGGCCTGCCGTCGCGCCGAATGCCGAGACGAAACACTCGACCCGCCAAGCCGCCGCCGAACCCGCGGCCGCCAAGCCGAGCAGATGCGCGCCTGCCGCCAAGCCGACGCCGAGAATCGCGGGCGCGAGACGCGGCAGCCCTTTGTCAGAGAGCAGCGGCGCCAGGAAAGTTCCGGCCAGGATGGCCCATGCGGCGATCGTGCCGAGCAGCAGGATGCCCGGCCCGCGCTCGCGCGCGGCGCGGCCGGACAGCAGCGGCGCCAGCAGCGCGGCGGCCGCTCCCAGCGCGGCGCCGGCCAGCGCGTAGATCGGCGCCCAGCGCAGAGCGAGGCCGGCCTCCTCGGCGGCCGGCAGCTGCGCGACGATCTCGCCGAACAATGCGGCCAGGCCCGCGAAGGCGCCCAGCAGGAGCCCGTGACGCAGCAGGCTCATGCGGCGGGCGGCCCCCAGGCCAATTGCAGGCGCTCGCCGTCGGCCTCGCCCCAGATGCGCAGCGCGCCGCGCTGCCAGTCGAGAGCGGCGATGCGGCGCTGCAACTCGCCGGTGAGAAAGGCGCGCGCGAGCAGGCCGCCTTCGAGGCGGAAGCGCGACAGGGTGAGGGCCGGACCGTGGAAGCGCGCGTCCGCCAGCAGCGTGAGATTGCCGACCAGCGGGGCGCGCGCCTCGGCGCGCAGGGACCGCTCGTCCAGATGCACGCCGAGCAGTTCGGCGCCGGCGGGCAGGATCTCGGCCGCGAGCGGGCCGAGATCGAGCGCGGGCAGGGCGAGGCGCAACTCCACGCCGAAAGTGTAGGCCGCGGGGCGGGCTAGAATCCGGCCATGGCGAGCGAGACCGGCGAGAAACTCATGGCGCACGGGCGGGTGCGCACGCGGCGGCGCGGGCGCGTGACCTGGATCGTGCTGCAGTGCCCGCCGGCCAATACCTACTCCTACGAGATGATGCGGGACCTCGACGAGGCCATTCTGGAGGCCCGCATGGACGAGGAGGCCGAGGTCATCGTGCTGACAGGCGCCGGCGACCGCTTTTTTTGCGCCGGCGCCGACATCGCGATGCTCGGCGAGGTCACGCCGCGCTGGAAGTATTCCTTCTGCTTGCACGCCAACGAGACGCTGCTGCGCTTCGCCAACACGCCGAAACTCGTGATTGCCGCGCTGAACGGGCATTGCGTGGGCGGCGGCTTGGAGGTGGCGCTCGCCGCCGACTTGCGCCTGGCGCGGCGCGCGCCGGATGGGGCGAAGCCCTTTCAGATCGGCCTGCCGGAGGTCAAACTCGGGGTGCTGCCCGGCACCGGCGGCACGCAGCGGCTGGCGCGCCTCGTCGGCCCGGAGCGGGCCATGGAGTGGATGTGCTCGGCTCGTGTCTTCACTGCCGACGAAGCGCTGGCCGCCGGTCTGGTGAGCCGCGTGCTGCCCTTCGCGGGCTTCGAGGACGCGGTGCAGGAGTACGCGGAATCCTTCACGACTCCGGGCGCCGCTGCGATGGCCGTCGGGCACATCAAACGGGCCGTGCAGGGAGGAATCGATCTGCCGCTGGAGAGCGGGCTGGCGCTCGAGCGCGAACTGCAGCAGCGTCTGTTCGAGAGCGCGGACGCCGCCGAAGGCCTGGGCGCTTACCTGGCGAAGCGCGCGCCGCGCTTCGAAGGCCGGTGAGTCAGCGCCTGATGCGGGCGGTGCGGGTGAACGCGCACGGCGGGCTGGAAGCCCTGCAGATGGAGAGTTTGGCGGTGCCGGAGCCCGGTCCGGGCGAAATCCGCGTGCGCGTGGCATGGAGCGCGCTCAACCATCTCGACGTCTGGGTGCGCCAAGGCGTGCCCGGGCACAAGTTTCCGCTGCCCATGACGCCGGGCTGCGATTTCAGCGGCACGGTAGACGCGCTGGGCGCAGGGGTGAACGGCTGGGCCGAAGGCGCGCGCGTCTGCGTCGCGCCGGGCTTCGCCGCGCCCTCCAGCGCCGAGGCCGCCGGCGGGCAGCAGCAGTTGGCGCGCGACTACGGCATCTACGGCGAGACCTGCAACGGCGGCAACGCCGACTACGCGGTGGTGCGCGCCGAGAATCTGATCGCAGTGCCGGCCGCATTTCCGCTCGACCAGGCTGCGGCCTTCCCTCTGACATTTTTGACGGCCTGGCACATGGTGGTGGAGCGTTGCCGCCTGCAGCCCTGGGAGAAGGTGCTGGTGCACGCGGCGGGCAGCGGGGTCAGCGTGGCGGCGGTGCAGATCGCCAAGCGCGTCGGCGCCGACGTCATGATCACCGCCGGCACCGACGAGAAAGTCGCGCGCGGCTTGGCCAACGGCGCCGATTGCGGCGTCAACTACGCCCGCGAAGACTGGGTCAAGCGCGCGAAGGAGTGGACCGGGCGCCGCGGGCTGGACGTGATCGTGGACCACGTCGGGCGGGACACCTTGCCGCAGGGCGTGTGGCTGCTGGGCAAGGGCGGCCGCCTCGTCACCTGCGGCGTCACCAGCGGCGCGCAGATGGAGCTGAACTTCGCGCCGATCTTCTTCAAGAGCCTGTCCGTGCTGGGCAGCACGATGGGGGGATTGGGAGAAATGAGACGCGTGGCCGAGTTGGTCTTCGCCGGCAAGCTCAAACCCGTGATCGACAGCCGCTTCCCGCTCGAGCGGGTGCGCGAGGCGCACGCGAAAATGGGTTCGCGCGAGGTCTTCGGCAAGATCCTGCTGGAAGTCGGCGGCGGGGCCTGAGCGCCGCCGCCGGCTCCGGTGCTAGGATGCGGCCGGAGGATTCCGGCATGCGTTCCCTGTGCCTGTTCGGTGTGGCGGTCATCCTGTTGCAGCAGGAGCCGGCGGCGCTGGTGAAGGAGGCGGAGACCGGCATCGCCTTTCCGGTCTGGATCGAGGCGCCGCGCGGCGACAAGACGGCGCGCGAGGACCTGCTCGGCACCGGCGCGCGCGAAAAGACGGTGTTCAAGGTCAACGTCTACGCGCTCGGCGTCTACGCCGATCTCACGACCGCAGTGCCGGCCCTCAAGAAGGCCGCCGGCACCCTCGAGCGCAAGAAGGCGCTCAAGGACGGCGGCTTCCAGCAGGTGCTCCTGAGCGACGAGGTCGGCAAGACCCTGCGCTGGGTGATGGCGCGCGACGTCGGCGGCGAGGACATCGCCGCGGCCTTCCAGGATTCGGTCGAGCCGCGGGTCAAGGCCCTGGCCAAGACCGAGGCCGAGCAGAAGGCTGCCGCCGCGGCCCTGCAGCAGTTCCGCGGCTACTTCCAGTCGGAGCTGACCGAGGGCACCGAGCTCGTGTTCCACTGGGAACCGGGCGGCCGGTTGCATACCATGGTCGGCGGCGTGAAGAAGGGGACGATCGTCAATCTCACTCTTTGCGCCGCGATCTTCGACGTGTACCTCGGCGCGGATCCGATCAGCTCCGCCGCCAAGAACCGCGTGCTCGAAGGCGCCTGGCAGCAAGTCCAGCTCGCCGCCCAGGCTCCCGCCTCGTCCAGCCAATCTGCTCCGGAATCCAAATGACTCAGCAACCCGACCGCCGCCGCTCCGACCGCAAGCCGGTCCAAACGGCCGCTGCACTCGTTCTTGCCGCCGGATCGCTCGAGGGCGAGACCGTGAACGCCAGCATGCACGGCCTGCTGGTGCGCTCGAAGGGGCGCATCTCCGTCGTCGTCA
Organism: uncultured Planctomycetales bacterium; assembly: GCA_964453755.1. Lineage (GTDB taxonomy): Bacteria > Planctomycetota > UBA1135 > UBA1135 > UBA1135 > JAQBVK01. The sequence goes on along the minus strand of CAYVPL010000039.1, from coordinate 3,511 downwards.
AAATGAACGGCCGCGAGTACCGCGGCCGCCTGGTGCGCGCCGAGCCCATGGTGGACGGCGGCACCTACTACGCGCTTGACCTGGACGACGCGATCCGCGCCGACTGATTCGCGGCGCCGGAGGTAGAATCCGGGGGCATGGTCTTCCTGGTCGCCTTCGGTCTCTTCGCCCTGGCGGTGGCGGCCATGGGCGTGGGCGCGATGGTCACCGGCCGCAGGCTGCAAGGATCCTGCGGCGGGGCGTCCGCGACGGGCATGGGCGGCGCCGACTGCTCCTGCGCGCGCAAGGAAGCAAATCTCTGCACGGATGGGCCCGAGCAAGAGCTGGTGGATCTGGCCGAGTTGGGCTGGCCGATGAAGCGCGAGCGCCATGCCCATCCGCCGCGCGCGGCCGGCTCCTCGCAGGACCCTTTCGAAGTCTGAAGCCGCTGGGCTAGCGCGGGTCGACCGTCCTCATCTGCTCGACCTTGGCCCGCAGGATTTCCGGATCCAGGCCGAAACTGATCCGGCGCGGCGAACCGTCCTGCCCGACGACGAATCGAAGGTCGCCCTTGCCGTCGGAGTCGAGCGGCAGGCTGGTTCCGACGGAGTGATTCTTGCCGCGCTTCGCCATGAGCTGCGCCGAGAGCGTGTATTGCCCTGGAGTCAGCGCCAACTCGGCCGCGCCGTTCGCGTCCAACTTGAGCTGCCAGTGGCCCACCGTGCCGTCCTCGCCGCGCACCGCGAAGTTGAGGCTGAATCCCTCTTCGAGTTCCGGCAGGCGGTCGGCCTGGAACACGATGCGCGGGCAGGGCAGCAGGCGGATCGTTTGCTCGGCGCCGTTCAAGAACACCGTCTGCTCGCTGCAATCTTTCGCGATGACCGTGATTTCGATGGTCGCGCTCGGCACGATGCACTCGAGCGGATTGGGAATGCCGAACTGCCGGGGGCCCTTCTTCTCGCGCACGACGATCTTGAGTTCCTGAGCCAGGCTGCCGTCCGGCTGCAGCGCGGTGAGTTTGAAGTTCTTGAGCCGGCCGCGCAGATCCAGCGGCTGCAATTCCGGCACTTGCGCGTCGAGGCCCGAGGGCAGGGGAATGCCGTATTGGAAGTGGAGATTCCACTTCATCTGATTGTCAAAGACGCGGATGCGGCCCCAGCCGTTGACCAGGCCGGTGGCGGCGAACTCGCCGGTCTTGGGGTCCGGCTTCAGATTGAAATTCTGCTCCCAGCGCGAATTGCCGTCGCGCCGCGCGCGGATCTTCAGGCCCAGGCGCTCGAGAGAAATCTCCGGATCCACCAGGATCTGGCCGCGCAGGGCGGAGCCGCGCGGCAGCAGAAGTTCGACCTTCGCCGAGCCGGGAGCGGTGGGCAGAGTGACCGGCAGATGATCGGGATGGCTGCCTTTCACGGTCCATTTGCCGACGTCCGGCCAGGAGCCGAGCAGATGGAAGCGCCCGTCCGCGCCGGTGAGTGCCTGAAAGACGGTCGCGGCACGGTCCTTGCCGGCAGGCGACCAAGCCACCTCGACCATGGCACCGGCCAGCGGGCGGCGATCGAGATCCGTGACGATTCCGGCGAGGGCCGTCGGCCCGCGGCCGCTGACCAGATCGCCGGCGTCTTGCATCCGCGTCACGGGGTCCACGGCGCGCGCGAGGACGTAGGTCTCCGGCGCCGGTCCCGGAGCCTCCGCGGTGCCGGGCCCTTGATGCTGCAAGCAGATCCAGCTGCCGGGTTCCACTTCGGCCTCGGGAATCAGGATGAAGTGAAAGACGCCGAGCGCATCCTTGCGAATGAAATTGCCGCGGCCCTGCCGCGCCCCGATCTCGAGCACGTAGAGCGGATCCGCCGGCAGCGGCTGGCCCTGCGCATCCAGGCGGCGCCCGCGCAGGGTGGGGTGGTCGAAGCTCGTCTGCGCGGCCAGCGCTGCTAAGGCTTCGTCAGTCGGAGTCGCCGCCGGTTCGTCCAGCGCCGCGCTGCGCTCCAATTCACTCGCGGCCAGGGCCGTGCCGGGCTCCGGCAATTCCTCCGCTTCGTCCAGATCGAAGGCGCTCTCCGGGTCGTCGCCATCCGGCGTGGAGGGGGACGACTTGAGCATCCAGGCCGCGCCGCCGAGGAGGGCCAAGAGCAGAACGAGCAGCAGCAGAGAGGCGCGGTTCATTGGGGGCCGTTCTCCTGAGCCTTCTGCTGCGCCGCGGTGACGGCCGCGGCGTCGATCCGGATGCGGAAGACCTGCTCCGCGGCGCCGGCGGCGACGGGCAGTTCGACTTCGGGCTGATCGCCGATCAGCACCGGAGGATCGTTGCCGTACCAGCTGTGCTCGTCGTCATCCGCGTGAGCGGGGTAGATCGCCGCGAAATAGGAGCCGGGCGCGGGCACGGCGGTGCTCCAACTCCACGAGCCCTTCAGGGCGCGCGTGAAGTAGAAGCCCGGGCCCTCCCGATCGCGGCTGCCGCGCAGCACGATCTTGAATCCCGCTTCGCTGAGTGCCAGCCCGTCGCCCTCGAGTTCCAGACGGATGGGCAGGCCGCGCGGCAGACGCACTTGCACTTCGCCGCCTGGCAGGTTGACCTCCGCGCGGCCCCAGCCCTCGGCGCCGACGATGGCGCGCAGGGAAGGCGCGGGATCGAGGAAGTCCTTGGGGTTGGGACCGTTGGCGCCGTTCCACTCGCCGTCGCGCTGGACGAAGAGGTTGATCCGGCTCGGCCGGCCACCGTCGGCATCGGTGACGACGATGCTGTGCAGGTGCAGCTTGCCGCGCAGGTCGATTTCGAGGCGCGGATCGGCGACGGGGCCGCCGCCGGGCGGAACGATGACGCCGTCGATCACCATCAGGGGCTCGACGTGCGTGGTCAAGCGCAGGCTCAAGTTCCAGATCCGCGGCTCGAGTCCGCGCATCTCAAAGACGCCGGATTCGCGATCCACGTGAGTTTGACGGCCCCAGCGCCTCTCGCCCTCGGCGAAAGTGGCGGGACCGTAGTTCACGTACAGCAGGTCGCCGGGAATGCCGGGATCGAGCAGAACGCGGCCTTGGATCGATCCGGATTCCTCGATGACGATGCGCAGATCCGTCGTTCCCAGGGTGAACGGTTGGTGAATGGAACGTCCGCCGCCGGGGACCAGCACCTGCAGCTGATGCAGCGCGCCCGGAATCACACCTTCGAGCGCGAAGCGCCCGTCGGCGTCGCTGAGCCAGCGCACGCTCGTCACTTGGCCTGCGCCAGCCTTCTGACTCTCTTCCGGCGGCGCCAATTGCATGAAGAGATCCAGATCGGCTCCCGCCACCGGGCTGCCGTCGGCGCGCTCGACGCGGCCCGCGAGGGCGATCAGCCCGCCGAAGGGCACGTTGCCCAGGTCGTGGCCCGACTCGGCGATGCGCTCAGGCACGAAGATCCACGCCATCTGCAGGCGCGAATCTTCGTCGAGGGTGCGATGAAGGGAGAGAATGCGCCCGGTGCCGGGCGGCACGACGGCTTGCTCCAGCAGCTTCGAGAATCGGCTGTCCGCGTCGAGCTCCAGATATTCCATCTGCA
>CAYVPL010000038.1:0-14702 GCA_964453755.1 uncultured Planctomycetales bacterium | reverse complement strand
CGCGTGGCGGCCGTCAGCAGCGCCGTGACGGAGGGAATGCTAGTGCCGGGGAAGTCGTGGCGCTGGATGAAATCCACTTCGCGGCGCGCGACGTCGAAGCGCTGGTCGGCGATGGTGATCGCCTGCACCGCGGCGAGGCCGTGCGGCTCCAGCCGTTTGCCGAGCACCCGGAAGAAGTCCTCGTAGTATTCGGCGCCGACCGCCTCGATCATTTCCACAGAAACCAGTTTGTCATAGCGTCCGGCGAGATCGCGGTAGTCGCAGAGCAGCACCTCGACGCGCTCCTGCAATCCTGCCTCGCGCACGCGACGCGTGGCCCACTCGTGCTGCGCCGGCGAGATGGTGGCCGTCGTCACGCGCGCGCCGTAGTGCGCGGCGGCGTGCATGGCCAGCGCGCCCCAGCCGCTGCCGATCTCCAGCAGGCGCTCGCCGGGCCGCAGATCCAATTTGCGGCACAGGCGGTCCATCTTGGCGCGCGACGCTTCCTCCAGACTGGCGCCTGCGCGCTCGAACACGCCGCAGGAGTAACTCATGGTGGGGTCCAGCCACAGCCGGAAGAAGTCGTTGCTCAAGTCGTAGTGCGCCGCGATGTTGCGGCGCGCGCCGCGCCGCGTGTTGCGATGACGGGCATGGAAGAGCTTGAGCATCGGCATGGCCAGACGAGCGATGCCGGACTCGAGGCCGGTCAGAGCCTCCTGATTGCGCGCGAAGAGCCGCACGACCGCCACCGGATCCGGAGAATCCCACCAGCCGGCGCCGTAAGCCTCGCCGGCGCCGACCGAGCCGCCGGTCAGCAGCGCGCGCCACAGCCGCGCATCGCGCACTTCGACGCAGGCGCGCAGGCCGTCGGTGGACGGCTGTCCCAGCAGCGCGACGCTGCCGTCGGCATGGCGGATTTCGAGCTGGCCTTCGCGCAGGCCGGCAAGCCGGCCCAGCACCAGGCGCTCTGCCATCCGGCGGGTCGGGCTGACCGGCGCTTGCGTGCTTCTCGCTTGCAGGTCGGCGCGCATGTCAGCGGACGACGGCTGGCCGCTTGGCCGGATGCGTGAAGAAGGGGGCGCGGCGCAGCATCAGCAGCGCGGCCTGCCAGTAGATGGCGGCGTGCGTCTTCCAGCCCATCCAAGGCGCGCGCAGAAAGGCGCGGCGCAATTCGCGCGCGCTGAAGGGCCGGCGCTCCGCCGCGAAGGACGCCGTGAAAACCGGCTGGCCGTCGCGCGAGTTGCGCATGCTCACGGCGAGGCGGCGCCGCGGATCGCTGAAAGTCCAGGAGTACTCGTGATCCATGTCCTGAAAGGGCGAGACGTGGAAGACCTTGCCGAAGCGCGCGCGCGCGCCGCGGCCCGCCGGGGCGGCGGGCAGCACGTACGCGTGGCGCTCCTGCCACGGCGTGTTGGTGATTTCGGCGACGACGGCTTCGAGCGTCGCGCCGTCGGGCGCGAAGCAGTAGTAGAAGCTGACGGGATTGAAGACGTAGCCGAGGGCGCGCACCTGCGTCAGCAGGCGCACCGGCCCGGCCGGACGGCGCCCGGTTTCGCGGGCCACCAGCCGGCGCACCGCCTCGTCGAGCGGCAGTTCGAGCGGACCGAGATAGTCGCTGCGCCGGAAGGACCAGGGCCGCGCGCGCTCGGCGCCGAAGAGACGCGAGATGCGGCCGGCCTCGGCCAGTTCGCCGAGATCCAGATACAGCATGCACATGCGGTACGAGAATTCGCGGCGCGGCGCGAGCGCGCGGCGATGGCGCACGCGGCCGTAGCAGATGGCGCTGTGGCGGAGGGCGCTCATGCGGCGGCCTCGATCTCCTGTGCTGCGGCCTGGCCGGAGCGCACGCCGTCCTCGTGAAAGCCGTAGCCCCAATAGGCGCCGCAGAAGTGCAGGCCGTGTCGGCCGCTGATTTCGGCGCGCCGCCGCTGGGCGCGCGCGGCCGCCAAGTCGAACACCGGATGCGCGTACTGGAAGCGGCCCAGCACGTGCTCGGGCCGGATCTCCTGCGCGCGGTTGAGGGTGAGCAGCACCGGCCGCGCCGACTCGAAACCCTGCAGGCGATTCATCCAATAAGTGACCTGCGCGCGGCCGTCGCCCTGGCCGGCGGGGCCGACGTGGAAGTTCCACGCGGCCCAGGCGGCGCGGCGCCGCGGCATGAGCGCGTCGTCCGTGTGCAGCACCGCGTCGTTGGGCTGGAACTGGATGGCGCCGAGTATCTCGCGCTCCAGCGGCTGCGCATCCGCGAGCAAACGCAGCGCGAGATCGGCGTGGACCGCGAGGATCACGCGGTCGAATCGCTCGACGGTTCCGGCGGCGGTCTGCAGTTCGACGGTGTCGCCGGCGCGGCGCAGGGAGCGCACGCCCTGGCCGAGGCGGATGCGGTCGCGGAAGGGGGCGGCGAGCGCCTCGACGTAACGGCGCGAGCCGCCGGTCACGGTGAGCCAGGGCGGCCGTCCGCCCGTCTGGAGGAAACCGTGATTGTCAAAGAACCGGCAGACGAAGCGCGCCGGCAGTTCGCGCACCCGGCGCGCGTCGGCCGACCACAGCGAGGCGCACATCGGCAGCATGTGGTGCTCGACGAAGGCGCGGCCGTAGCCGCCCTTCTGCAGGAAGTCGCCGAGCGTCGGCTCGCCGGCGCGATCCTCCGGCTCGTCGAGGAAGCGGCGCGCGTGGCGGAAAAAGCGCAGAACGTCGCGCAGCATGCCCCAGAAGGCCGGTCGCAGCAGGTTGCGGCGCTGCGCGAACAGGCCGTTGAGGTCGGTGGCGTTGTACTCCCAGCCGTTGGCGGCGACCGCCACCGAGAAGCTCATGTTGCTGGCGTGCGCCGCGACGCCGAGCCCGTCCAACAGCGCCGAGAATTGCGGATAGTTGCCGCGATTGAACACGATGAAGCCGGCGTCCACCGCGAATTTTGCGCCGCCGACTTCGACTTCCACAGTGTTCGCGTGGCCGCCGAGGCGCGCGTCCGCTTCGAACACGGTGATCTCATGCCGCGGATGAAGCCGCGCCGCCGCCGCGAGGCCGCTGACCCCCGCGCCTACGATGGCGACGCGCATCTCATCCGGCGGGTTTGAGGATGCGGTCGGGGATCTTGCGCAGATCCCACACGATGCCGAGCGCCGCCAGCAGCGAGAGCCCGTACCAGGACACGTCGATCTGCCACCAGCGGAAGCCCTGGCGCACCGACCCTGGATAGTAGTGGTGGTTGTTGTGCCAGCCCTCGCCCAGCGTGATCAGCGCCAGGAGCCAGTTGTTGCGGCTCGTGTCGCCGGTCTTGTAGGTCTGATAGCCGAAGACGTGCGCGAGCGAGTTGATCGTGAAGGTGCCGTGATAGAGCACGACCGTCGAGATGAAGAAGCCCCACACCAGCAGCTGCGGGCCGTTGGTGCCCAGGCCGGGCGCGAAGCGCTCCAGCAGCGCGCCGAGGCCAAACACCGCGGCGGCGAAGAGCAGCGGCACCAGGGTGTCGAAGCGATCGAGGAAGCGCAGTTCGCGGAACTCGGCCAGATCGGGCACCTCTTCGATCTGAGTGCGGAAGTTCTTGCGGTCGAGAATCCATCCGACGTGGCTGGTGAAGAAGCCCTTCTGCGCCGGGCTGTGCGGATCCTCCGGCTGATCCGAATAGCGGTGATGGCGCCGGTGGTGCGCCGCCCACCACAGCGGTCCGCGCTGCACGCAGGTGTTGCCCGCCACAGCGAACAGGAACTGAGCGAAGCGCGAAGTCTTGAAGGTGCGGTGCGAGAAGTAGCGGTGGTAGAAGGCCGTGACCGCGAACATGCGCAACACGTAGGCGCCGAGCGCGAAGAAGACCGCGAAAGGGCTCCAGCCCACCCAGATCACGGCGAAGCAGGCCAGGTGCATGCCGATGAAGGGCAGGATGCGCAGCCAGTCCACGCCGGACTGCTCGGGACCGGCGGGCGTCTCCGCGGCGTCGAACCAGGCGGCGAAGGAGGAAAGGCGGGATTGGGGTCGGCTCATCGAGGGGACAGGAGATGATGGGCGACGACCCACTCGCTTCCGTTGCGGAACGCGAACAGCTCGGCGCAGGCGAGGAAGAAGATACGCCAGCGCCGCAGGGCGAGATCGGGATTCGCGCAGCCGGGCGCGAGCGCGGCGCGCGCGGCGGCGCGGCCGCGGTCGAGATTCCGCAGCCAGGCCTCGGCGGTCCGCGCATAGTGTTCGCCGCCGACGATCCAGCGCTCTTCGGTCTCGAAGGGCACGTCCAGGGCGTCCGGCAGGCTGGCGGAAGGCATCATGCCGCCAGTGAAAAAATGCCGGCCCATCCAATCATGGCGGCCGTCCGTGGCGAAGGGGTAGCAGTAGGCGCGGTGCGCGAAGACGTGGAGGAACAGGAAGCCCTCCGGCCGCAGCCACCCGCGCGCGCGGCGCAGCATCTCCTCCCAGTTGCGCAGATGCTCGAACATCTCGACGCTGACGATGCGGTCGAAGCGTTCGTCCAGCGCGAGTTCGGAGACGTTCACCGTGCGCACCTCGAGGTTGCGCAGCCCGCGCTCGGCCGCGCGCGCGAGGATGAATTCGCGCTGACTCGCCGAATTGGAAATGGCCAGGATGCGGGAGTTCGGCAGGCGCGCGGCCATCCACAGCGTGAGCGAGCCCCAGCCGCAGCCCAGCTCGAGGATGCGCTGGCCGTCGGCCAGGCGCGCGCGCTCGGCGGTGAGCGCCAGCATGCGCTCCTCGGCTGCATCCAGGTCGGCCGTGCCGGAATCCCAGTAGGCGCTGCTGTATTTGAGCTGCTTGCCGAGCGCTTGCTGATAAAAGGCCGCCGGCACTTCGTAGTGCTGCTGGTTGGCCGCGGCCGTCTCCAGAGCGACGGGCCCGGCGCGCAGGATGCGCAACCAATGCTCCTCGCGGCCGCCGGCGTGCAAGCGCTCCTCCTCGGCGAGGCGCTCGCGCAGCAGGCTGCGAATGCCCGCTCGGATCAGCCGATCCGGCAGCAGGCCGCGTTCCGCCAGGGCGATGCCGGCGCTCACGCGCCCACCTCGCGCCGCGGCGGCAGCGGCAAGAAGGCGGAAGTCGAGCGCTGATAGCGGCGATAGTCCTCACCGCGCGTGCGCAACGCTTGACGCTCGGTGTGAGGGATGCCCGACACGAAGAGCACGAGGATGAGCATGAACGCGGCCGCGGCGGCGCCCGTCCAACCTTGCGGCGCGGACCACGCGATGAGCGCAAGACCGCACCAGGTGAGCCATTCGCCGAAGTAGTTCGGGTGGCGCGACCAACTCCAGAGGCCCGCGCGACACGTGCGGCCGGCGTTGCGTGGATCGCGGCGCCAGCGCGCCAACTGTGCGTCAGCCAAGGACTCGAGGCTCAAGCCCAGCAGCCAGAGTCCCGCGCCGATCCCGTCCAACGCGCGCCAAGCCGGATGCGGGTCTTGGGCAATGAAGAAGTAGGGCAGCGAGAGGCCGATGGCGACGAGCGCCTGCAGCAGGAAGAATCCGAACATGAAGGACAGGTAGCGCTCGCCCGCCGCCGCGCGCATGGCCTGATAGCGCCCATCGCCGCCGTCGCGGGTGAGCCGATGCTGCAGATGCCGCGCCAGACGCACTCCCCAGATCAGCGCCATGAAGCCGATGAGCACGCGCCGCGGCTCCCAGCCCTCGCCGCCCACTGCGAAGAGAAGTCCCAGGCCGGCCACCATCAAGGTCCACATCAGATCCACCCAACTTTCCCGGCCCGCGCGGGTCAACGGCCACCATGCCGCCAGGAAGGCGGTGATGCTCAGGGCGGAGCCAAGAAGGAAGAGGGGGCCGGGGGCCATGCTCGTCTAGGAATAAATTAGGACAAAACTGGGAATCCGTCGAGATATTTTCCTAGAATCGGGGCATGGCGCCCCGGGCCAGTTTCCGTCCATGACCGCTCTGCTGTCCATCGGTGAGCTCAGTGCCGCCACCGGCATCTCCGTGGATGCCTTGCGCATCTGGGAGCGGCGCTATGGGCGGCCCGAGGCGCAGCGTCTTCCCTCCGGCCACCGTCGCTACGCCGAAGCCGACGCCACCTGGCTGCGGGCCGTTCACGAAATGACCGCCTACGGCTTCCGGCCGGGGGATCTGCTGCGGCTGCAGCCGCCCGAACTGCTGAAGCTCGTCGAGACGGAGCGCTCGCGACGGATCGGCGGTTCGCGTGCCGAGGAGTTGCTGGAGCAGTTTCGCCAGGGCGGCGCGCCGCTGCTGCGCCAATCCCTGGCAGCGGCCGTGCGGGACGTGGGGCCGCGCGCGGCGGCGGCACGACTGATTGCCCACCTCATTTCGCTGGTCGGATCCGAGTGGGCGTCGGGCCGGCTCGACATCGGACAGGAGCACACCATCACGGAGGTGCTGGAGGATCTGCTCCGCACCCTGCGCGAGCAGGCCTTGCGCGGCGCTCCGCCGGCGCCGGCGGGCGGACGCGTGGCGCTGGCCTGCTTGTCCGGCGAGCGTCACGGCCTGGGCTTGCAGTTGGTGGCGATGATCTTGGCGCAGGAGGGACTCGATCCCGTCGTGCTGGGCGTGGACCTGCCGGCGGAGGAGGTGGCGGCGGCCGCGCGAGCGGAAAGTTGCGACGCGGTGGGAGTCAGCGTTTCGTTGGCGCATGGCACGCCCGAGCACGCGCGGCAGATCGCGAGTCTGCGCGAACGGCTGCCGACCGGCATGCCGCTGCTGCTCGGCGGCCTCGGCGCGCGCGCCGCGGTGCGCGGGGTGGAAGGCGTGGAGTTGATGATCGATCTGCAGGATCTCGAGGAATGGGCTCGCCGGCGGCGGGCCGCGTAGAATCGTCAACCATGCCGCGCCGCCGCACCCGCACCGTCAAGGTGGGCAATTTGCTGCTCGGACACGAGCATCCGATTCGCGTGCAGTCCATGACCACGACGGACACGCACGACGTGGCGGGCACGGTCGGCCAAATCGAGGCGCTGGTGGCCGCCGGCTGCGAAATCGTGCGGGTCACGGTGAATCACGACAAGGCCGCCGACGCGCTGCCGGAAATTCGCAAGCACTGCCCGGTGCCGCTGGTCGCGGACATTCACTTCACGCACCGCCTGGCGCTGCGCGCGATCGAGGCCGGCGTGGACAAGGTGCGCTTGAATCCCGGCAACGTCGGCAGCCTCGACCGCGTGCGCGAAGTGGTGCGCGCCGCCGCCGCCGCCGGCATCGCGTTGCGCATCGGCGTCAACTCCGGTTCGGTGGAGAAAGATCTGCTCGAGAAGCACGGCTATCCCTCGCCGGAGGCGATGGTCGAGAGCGCGCTGCGCCACTGCGCCACCGTGGAGGAGATGGGCTTCCGCAATTACGTCGTGAGCCTCAAGTCCACCGACACGCGCACCGTGCTGGCCGCGAACCGCAGTTTCGCCGCGCAGTCGGACGTGCCGCTGCATCTGGGCGTGACCGAGGCCGGGCGGCCGGGCTACGGCTCGTTGAAGAGCGCGGTCGGCTTGGGCGCGCTGCTGCTGGAAGGCATCGGCGACACGATTCGCGTCAGTCTCACCGGCGACCCGGTCGCCGAGATACCGGTTGCGTATGACATTCTCAAGGCGTCGGGCGCGCGCGTCACCAGCCCCGAGTTGATCGCCTGCCCGACCTGCGGCCGCATCGAGATCGACCTCGAGAAGTTGATGAACGATCTGGAGCACCGCATGCGCGGCGAGACGGCGCCGGTCAAAATCGCGGTGCTCGGCTGCGTGGTGAACGGCCCCGGCGAGGCCGGCGAAGCCGACATCGGCATCGCCGGCGGCGGCGGCAAGGGCATTCTCTACCGCAAGGGCCAGCAGGTGCGGATCGTCAAAGAAGCCGAGATGCTGGACGCCCTGGTCGAAGAAGTGCGCGCCTGGAAGGCGGAAGAAGTGGCTGCAGGACGCCTGCCTGGTCCCTGACGGAAGGCCGCCTCAGGGGTTGCGTTTTGGGGTCCGCAAAGCGATAACAGACGCGCCTCCGCTGGCTGAAATTTGGCTCATCCGCCGCTTCCGGCCTCGCTGCTCCCCTTCGCTGCCCTGCTGAAGGGCGCCGCCGAGGACTTCCTCCAGCTCGACGCCCCGCTGTGGATTGCGCGGGCGCCGGGTGCCGTGGACGTATTGGGCGGCCCGGCGGAAATGCCGGGCAGCATGAGCGTGAGTCTGGCGGTCGGGCGCTCGGTCTTCTGCGCCATCCAGAACCGCAAGGACGACCGCATCCGGGTGCGCATGCTGCGCAGCCAGGCTGAGGGGGGGGCCCTGGAGTGGACGGGCCGGATCGGCACCATTTACACCAAGAAGGGGCCGCCGCGCAGCCTGGTGATCCTGCAGCAGCAGTTCAAGACGGACAACGCGCCTTGGATGATGGAGTTGGTCGCCGCCATGATCGGCCTGCGGCGCACCCATCAACTCAACACGCCTAAACAAGGCTTCGACCTTGTAGTTTGGGACCAGCTGCCCGCTTCCTCCGGCGCCGGTCGCACTGCCGCCCGCGCCACGGCCCTGTCCCTGGCCTTCAAGGCCTCCACCGGACTCGACAAGAAGAGGGTGGACGGCGTGCGCGTGGCCCGCGCGGTGGCCTACGGCCAGCACGAGGTGCTGGGCCGCACCCTCGGTCTGACTCCGGCCCTCACCTCCGGCGTCGCCCGCAGCGGCTGCCTGCTGCGCACCGAGCACGCCGCGGATCCGATCATGCAGTGGGTCCCGCAGCCCGATCACGTGGTGATCGTGGTCGCCGACCTCGGCCTCGGCGCCGTGGCGCCGCCGGCTCTCGTGGACGCCGCCACCGTCGGCGCGCACATGGCCATGGAGCGGCTCAACGCCGCCCTGGTCAAGGCCAAGCAGTCGCCGCGCGGCGGGTGGGGCCAGGTGACCGCCTCGGAATTCGAGGGCGGCCTCCGCGACCACGTGCCGGTCAAGGAAACCGGCGCCGAGTGGCGCGCCAGCTTCAAGAATCTGCAGCAGACCTGGACCGAGCAGGTCGTGCCCGCGACTTCCTACCGCCTGCGCGCGCTGGCCGAGCACCACGTGCGGGAGGCCGGCCGCAGCCGGCGCTTTCTCGAGAGCATGCAGGAGTACTCGCGCTCGCGCCGCGAGGAAGACCTGATCGAAGTCGGCCGCGCCATGACCGGCTCGCACCGCTCGCTCGGCGAGAAGTGCGGCATCTCCAACGAAGCCGTGGATGACTTCGTCGCGCGCGTGCAGGAAGGCGGGCGCAAGGCCGGTTTCTTCGGCGCGCGCCTCGCCGAGACCGGCGGAGGTTCTCTGGTCTGCGTGCTGGCGCAGGCCTCCGCGCTGGACCGGCTGCGCGAAATCGTGCGCGACTTCGGCAAGGCGCGCAAGACCAGCGGCGCACTGCTGCCCGGCACCGGCCAGGGCGGCGTGCTGACCGCCTGGTGGGAAGGCGTGCTCGAGACGGTGGACGACGCCGAAGTGGACGAAGTGGTGCCGGTGGCCGCGCCCGCGCGCGTGCGCGACGCGGTGCCGCCGCCCGTGGACGACGACGAGGGAACCTAACATGCGACGGAATTTCGCGATTGCGGCAGCCGCCCTGTGCGCGCTGCTGGCACTGGGCGCTTGCGCCGCTCCCGCATCGGACAACTCGCAGGTCAACGATCCGGCCGCGCCGCAGCGCCACGCGATCGAAGACCGCGGCTACGACGCCCTGCACTACCGGCTGGAGATCCAGATTCCCGGCGACCGGCCGTCCTTCACTGGCCAGACCACCATCGAGCTGGCCGCCACGCGGCCGCTGCGCGAGATCGTGCTCGACGCCGCCGACATGTTCGTGCGCCGCGTCACGGTGGGGGGCGCCGAGGCCGAGTTCGTGCACGCCGGCGGACGTCTCACGATCAGGCCGCGCCGCGAACTCACGGCCGGCCAGGAAGTTCTCGTGCGCGTCAGCTACGACGTGGACGATCCCGTCGCCGGCCTGCACTTTTCGCTGCCGGGCGGCAGCGGCGTGCGCGGCGCGATGCCGCAGGTTTTCTCGCAGGGCGAGGACGTTCGCGCGCGCCACTGGTTTCCCTGTTTCGACGCGCCCCACGAGCGCGCCTCGCACGAGGTGGTGGCCACGGTCCCCGCGAACTGGGAAGTGATCGCCGCCGGACGCCAGACCGGCCGCGTGGTGAGCGGCAACTCCGCGACCGTCAGCTGGAGCATGCCGGAGGCGATGCCGGCCTATCTTTTCACTCTGGCCGCCGGCCCCTTCGCGAAGGTCGAGGATCGCTGGCAAGACGTGACCATCACGCACTACGTCGAGCCCGGCGACGTCGAGGCGGCGCGCGCCTCCTTTGCGCGCACCGCGGACGTGCTCGGCTTCATCTCCGAGTACACCGGCTACCGCTATCCCTTCCCGAAATACGCGCACGTGGCGGTGCGCGACTTCCCTTTCGGCGGCATGGAGAACGTCAGCGCCACCACCGTGACGCGCGGCGCCGTGCAGCGCGCCAGCGACAACCCCGAGGGCGCCTGGGGCTTGGTCGCGCACGAGGCCGCGCACCAATGGTTCGGCGACGTCGTCACCTGCTCCAGCTGGCCGCACATCTGGCTCAACGAAGGTTTCGCCACCTACTTCACGCAGCTCTATCAGCACCACGCTTTCGGCGAGCAGGCCTTCCAGTACGGCATGGGCGGGACGCTGGACGGCTACCTGCGCGCCTGCTCCGGCCCCAACTTGCGCGCGCTTGTCAAAGAAGAGTATCGCATGCCGATGGATCTCTTCTTCGACGGCACCGTGTATCCCGGCGGCGCCTCGCGCCTGCAATTGCTGCGCGGGGTCGTCGGCGAGGAGAAATTCCGCGCCGGCATCAAGGCCTACCTGCTGCGCAACGCCTTCAAGTCGGTGAGCACCGAGGCCTTCGAGGCGGCGATGAGCGAATCCGCCGGCGTGGATCTCGGCCCCTGGTTCGAGCAGTGGGTGCTGGCGCCCGGCTATCCGGAGGTCGAAGTGACTTGGCGCGCGGCCGGCGGCGGCGATGCGACCGTCGAAGTGCGCCAGACGCAGGATGGCGAGGGCGTGCCGCAGGCCTTCGCCTTTCCGCTGGAGATCCGCTGGTGGGACGGCGCCACGCCGCGCCTGCAGCGCTTCGACGTGGACGAGCGCGAGGAGTCTTTCACGCTGGATTTGAACGCGAACTTCACCGGCTTTCTCGAAATCGACCCCAACGTGTGGGTGCCTGCTGCGTGGACCGTGCGGGAAGAGCCGGGCGCCACCATGACGCGCGCTCGCAAAGCCGGATCGGCGCGGGTGCGCGCTCTGGCTTGCCGCGATCTCGCGGCGCGCGGCGGCGAGTCGGCGATCGAGGTGCTCTTCGAGGCGGCGCTGCAGGATCCGCTGCCGGCGCTGCGCGCCGAGGCGGCGAATCTTGTCGGCGGCCTGCTGCTGGACACCGAAGTTCTGCATCTGCAGGAGGCCTACGCGGCCGAGCAGGATCCCGCGGTGCGCGAGGCCTGGTGGCGGCAACTCAGCCGATTCGCGGCGCAGGACTCCGTGCACGACGCGATGCGGCAGAAGTGGACTGATCGCCGCGCCAGCGCCGGCGAGCGCGAAGCCGCGTTGACCGGCTTGGCCGGCGCGATGCCGCCCGAAGACGCGCGCGCGCTGCTGGCGCAGACCGCGCTCGATCCCAACGAGCCCGAGCGGCTGCGCATCGCCGCGGTCGGTCTGCTCGCGCAGAAGATGCCGGACGGCGCGACTCGCGGCACGCTGCTGCCGTTGTCCTGGAGCGGCGTCGAGACGCCGCTGCGCGCCGCAGCCCTGCGCGCGCTGCGGCCCTGGCTCGCGGAGGCATCGCCTTCGGATCCCGCCTCCATGTCCGTGGTGGACTCCTACCGCCAGGCCATGCGCTCGCCGAGCGCGGTGCTGCGCCGCACCGCGGCCGAGGGCGCCGGCGCCCATCCGCGCTGGTTTGGCCGCGAAATCGAAGATTTGCTCGCGCGCGATCCGGACACGCGGATCCGCCGCCTGTTGGAAGGCGAGTAGGCCGCGCGCTCAGCGCGGAGCCAGCGGGCGCGGGCCCAGTTCCTTGGCGCTGGCCTGCAGCAGGCGGAAGTTCGCCTCGGGCAGGCCGCGGCGCAAGGCGAGGCCGGCTTCGCGGTGCGCCACGGCCCACTCGCGCGCGGCAAATCCGGTGTGGCGCACGTGCGATGCGGCGGCGTCGAAACGCGCGCGCAGCGCGGCCAGCTCGCGAGTCGCCTCCTCGAGCTGTTGCTGCAGGCGCTGCAGCTCCGGTCGGTTGGCGTCGAGCGTCGCCTGCGCGCCGGCCCGCGCCACGCCGGCGCCGGCCGCTTCCTTGCGCAACTCCGTCTCGGCGGCAGCGACGATTTCGCTCACGGCGTCCAGCCGCGCTTGCAGGTGCTGAGCGTCCAGCA
Organism: uncultured Planctomycetales bacterium; assembly: GCA_964453755.1. Classification (GTDB taxonomy): domain Bacteria; phylum Planctomycetota; class UBA1135; order UBA1135; family UBA1135; genus JAQBVK01. The sequence continues at coordinate 2,404 of CAYVPL010000038.1, read as the reverse complement.
GCAACTGCGCCGCCGCGGCGTCGCGCGCCGCGATCACGGCGTCTGACAATTCCTGGTGAAAGGCGGCGAAGTCCTCGCCCAGGCGCGCGGCGGCGCCGTCCGCAGCCTGGAGGGCCGAAGTCGTGGTGTTGGCGCGGATCATGGCGCGCGCCGTCGCGTCGCGCTCGGCGGTGCTGGCCGGACTCACGCCGGGCATGTCGTCCACCAGCCGGCGCCAGGATTCGGCCGCCGCCCGCACGCCGCGGCCGTCGTAAGGCGCTTCGCGCAGGACCGGCAGCAGGTGGCCGCAGTAGGCCTCCAAGGCGCGCCAGGCGTTCAGGCGCGCCTTCGCGATTTCATTCATGCGCGCCAGCTCGGCGGCGGGCGCCTCTGCCGCGGCGCCGCCCGCAGCCAGGGCCGCCTCCGCCGAGCGTGTGAGATCGGCAAGCTCCTGATCCAGTCCGGCGCGAATCGCCTCGGTCGCGGTGTGCCAGGCTTCGAGATCGGCCGGCGCGCTGGCGCAGGCGCCGGCGCCTCCGGCCAGGCCCAGCAGCAAGGTCGCGAAGGCGCGCGTCATGGAAGGCACAGGATAACGGGCGATGCGCGCCGCGCGTCGGTTACCGTAGGGGACGCGCTGCGTCGTCAGACCCGACGCTGCGCCCAACACTACAACACATGATTCACTCCCGCACTCTTTGGATTGCCGCCGGCCTTCTGGTCGCGGCGGGCGCCGGCGTCGCCGTGGGCGCCACCTTCGCTCAGGAACCGCAGGACGCGGCCGCCGGCATGCCCAAGCCCGGCGCCGAGCATGAGATTCTCAAGAAAGACGAAGGCAACTGGAAAGCCACGGTGAAGTCGTGGATGGCCCCCGGCGCCGAGCCGATGAATTTCACCGGCGTCGAGGTCAACAAGGTCGGCATGGGCGGCCTCTGGTCCACCACGGACTTCAAGACCGACGACGGCATGTTCATGGGCCACGGCATCGCCGGCTGGGACTCGATCAAGCAGAAGTACGTCTCGGTCTGGGTTGACAACAGCACCATGAACCTGAGCGTCATGACCGGAACCTGGGACAAGGAGAAGAAGATGCTCAACTTCCAAGGCGAGCAGCCGGATCCGTCCACCGGCAAGATGATGAAGGCCCGGCAGACCATCGAGTACAAGGACGCCAGCAACCGCGTGATGAAGAATTACGTCACTCCCGCGGGCGGCGCCGAGATGCTGAACCTCGAGGTCAGCTACACGCGAGCCAAGTAGTTTCAGCGCCGTGCAGCCGAGCCCCGCCGAACTGCGCGCCTTGGCGCGCCGCGACGCGGTGCTCGGCGCGGCCATGCGCCGCCACGGCCCGGTGCCCGGGCATCCGCAGCCGCGCGCGCGGCGCATGCCGGCCTTCGCCTTTCTGGCGCGCTCGATCTGCTTCCAGCAGCTGGCTTTCGCCGCCGCCGACACCATCTGGCGCCGGACCTGCGCCCTGACTCCCGGCCCGGACTTTCCCGCACCGCGGGATTTCCTGCGCCTCGGCGCAGCGGAGTTGCGCGCGGCGGGACTCTCGCGCAACAAGTTGGCCGCGGTGCGCGACCTCGCGGAGCATTTTTGCCGCGGGGACCTGCGCGCGGCCTCCTTGGCGCGACGAGGCGACGAGGAAGTCGTCGGGGCGCTGACGCAGGTTCACGGCATCGGCCCGTGGACGGCGCAGATGTATCTGATTTTCAAATTGGGACGGCTCGACGTCCTGCCGGCCACGGATCTCGGCGTGCAGGAGGGGGCGCGGCGCATCTACGGATTGCGCGCGCGGCCGGAACCGCGTCAACTCGAGAGACTGGCGGCCGATTGGGCGCCGCTGCGCTCCGTCGGCGCCTGGGTTTGCTGGCGCGCGACCGACGCGGAAGACTGAGAAGCCGCCGGCGGGAGGGTCGCGCAGACCTAGAATTCCCGCCCATGCCTTTTCAGAGTCTGCAACTGCATCCCGATTTGTTGCGCGGGATCAAGGATCTCGGCTTCGCCCAGCCGACGCCGATCCAAGCCGCCGCCATTCCGCCCGCCCTCGAAGGCCGGGACCTGCTCGGCTGCGCCGCGACCGGCAGCGGCAAGACCGCGGCCTTCCTGCTGCCCATCCTGCACAAACTGCTGGCCAAGCCGCGGCGTTTGACGCGCGCGCTGATCCTGGCGCCCACGCGCGAACTGGCGCTGCAGATTCACGCCGACATGGAAGATCTGGGCGCGCACACTCCGGTCACCGGCGGAGTGATCATGGGGGGCGTGAATCCGCGCGGGCAGGAGCACCTGCTGCGCAGCGGCGCGGACCTGATCGTGGCCACGCCGGGGCGCCTGCTGGATCACATGTCGCAGCCCTACGCCAAGCTCGACGGCGTCGAGATCCTGGTGCTGGACGAGGCGGACCGCATGCTGGACATGGGATTCCTGC
>CAYVPL010000037.1:0-15144 GCA_964453755.1 uncultured Planctomycetales bacterium | reverse complement strand
GCCGCGTCGGCAGCAACGAGATCATCAAGGTGGACGTGCGCATCATCGCCGCCACCAACGTGGATCTGATGGAGCGGGTGAAGGCCAACCGCTTCCGCGAGGACCTCTACTACCGGCTCAAGGTCGTGGGCCTGGAGATGCCGCCGCTGCGCGAACGCACCGGCGACGTGCGGCTGCTGGCCGAGCACTTCCTCGAACTGGAGGCGGCGGCCTCCGGGCGCCTGCCGCGCGCGCTCACCCCGGAGGCCCTCACGCTGATGGACGCCTATCCCTGGCCGGGCAACGTCCGCGAATTGTTGAACGAGATGCGCCGGCTCAGCCTGATGGGCGAAGGCCCGGTGGGGGTGGACGATCTGTCGGCCGAAGTCCGCGCGGGCGCCAGCGCCGCCGCCGCCGCGCCAGAGGCGGGCCGCGCCTCCAGCCTGCCGGAAAAACTGGCGGCCATCGAGGTGGCGGCCCTGCGCGAGGCCCTGCTCGCCGAGCCGCGCAGCCGTTCGCGCGCCGCGCAGCGCCTCGGCATCACTCGTTTCGCCCTGCAGCGCAAGCTCGACAAGTACAAGAAAGAGTTCAACCTGGAATTCGCCGGCGCGGCGCCCGCCGAGACCGACGATCCGTCCGAACCCGCCGACCCCGCCGAGCCGGCGGACGGCGACTGAGCTCGCATGCCGGACTCCGCGCCTCGCCCCGTTCTGCCCGGACTGCCGGAGGGCTTGCGGGCGGTGCGGCTGCTCGGCGACTCGCCGACCAGCGAAGTTTTTCTGGTCGAAGACGAGGACGGCTCCAGTTTCGCGCTCAAGGTGCTGCGCGCCACCGTCGCGCGCGACCCGCGCGTGCGCGAGCGCTGGCAGCGCGAGGCCGCTCTGCTCGGCGAGCTCGACCACCCGAACCTCGTGCACTGCCACGATGCGTTCGAGCTCGAGGGCCGTCCGGCCCTGCTGCTCGAGTACGTCGAAGGTCCGACTCTGCGCGAGGTGTTGCGCGGCGGACCGCTCGGCTGGGAGCAGGCCACGCGCTATGGCGTGCAAATCGCGCGCGCGCTCGGCAAGTTGCACCGCCACGGCGCCATTCACCGGGACGTCAAACCTCACAACGTGCTGATCCACCCGCGCCGCGGCGCGGTGCTCGCCGACCTCGGCTTGGTGCGGCGCGAAGAGGATCCCACGCTCACTCGGCAGGGGACGGCGCTCGGCTCGCCGGCTTACATGAGCCCGGAGCAGGCGCGCGATCCCTCGGACGTCAACGAGCAAGCGGACGTCTACTCCCTCGGCGCCACCCTGCATCATTGCCTCAGCGGCCGGCCGCCCTTCCTCGGCGCGGGTGTCGGCGAAGTCATCCACCGCGTGATGCACGAGGAGCCCGAGCCTCTGCCGGATGCCGTGCCGGACGCGCTGCGCCGCGTGTTGGCCGCCGCGCTGGCCAAGGACCGGGACCGCCGTTACGCCCGCGCCGAGGATTTCGGCTCCGACCTCGGCCGCGTCATGCTCGGCTACGCGCCGCATCTAACCACTCTGCAGCGCCGTCGCGTGCGGCGGCGCACGCTCCTGAGCGTCGGCGCCGCGGCCTTGCTCACGGCGACGGCCTGGATGCTCTGGCCCCGCGCGGACGAGCCGGATGGCGGGAGCCTCCTGGCGCAAGGCGCGCCGCCGTCGGCGCCCGAGGTGGACGCCGCGGGCGCCGCCGCTGCCGCGCCGCCGCCTGCGCCCGATCCGGAATCCGATCCGGACGCTGGCGCTCGCGCCTTCGAGGCCTGGAGCCAACCCTTCCAGTTGCGACTCCTCGCCGCCCAGGAAGCCGGGCGATGGCGCGACGCCGACGCCGAGATCGAAGCGGTGCGGATTTCGGGAGTGCCTCCAGCGGCGCCGGTGGGCTGGCGAACGGCGCGCACGGATTGGGTGCGTTCCGCCACCGAGAATCTGCACGCCGCGGTCGAGCGGGCCGCGGGCCGCGCGCTCGAGATCCTCGAACAGGAAATCGTGCTGGCGCGCGCCTCCATTGCGCTCGGCACCTTCGACGCGGCGGAGTGGACGGCCGAGGTGCAGGATCACTGGCGCGCCGCCGGCCTGCGCGTCGACGAGCTGCCGCTCTCGCCCGGCGGCTCCGATCCCACGGGGCGCTTGAGGCTGGCGGGACTCACGCTGGACCGGCAGGCGGAGCAGGAGCGCCTGCGCGCGGCTCTTGCCTCGCTGCCGGGCTTGCGCGTCTCGGCCGCGGCATTGCTGCGTTCAGGCGACTTCCTGGCGGCGCGCCGGCTTTGGGAAGACGCGGAACCCGCCCTCTTCGAGCACGCGCGCGAGGCGCGCTTCGAACTCGCCCGCACCGACGAATTGCTGGCGCTGCAGCGCCGCCTCGAGGCGCGGCTGCGTGAATTGCGCGGCAAGGAAGTCAGCCTGGGCCTGCGCGACGGCGGCACGCTTGCCGGCGCGGTCGTCGCCGCCGAAGGCGAGTCCGGTCATGCGGTGGATTATCACGGCCAGTCGCGCATCCCCGTGGACTTGCTGCTGCTCGATGCCGACTTCGCCCTGTCCTGGCTGGGAGGGCAGGCCAATCCGTGGCTCGCCGCGCACCTGCTGTGGTGCCAGGGCAAGGTGGCGCGCGCCGCCGAACGCATCGAAACCCTGGACGCCGCCGGCCTGCCGGAGGAATGGGCGCCCGCCTTCTGGGCCGTCGAATGGCGCACGGAAGCGCTGACCGGCGCCGGCGCGGAGGAAGTCGGCGACGAGGGTGAGCCCCTGCCGCCGGAGCCGCCCGCAGGCCGCGCCGGCGTGGGCGCGCAGCAGAACGAGTTGCTCGACGATCTGCGCTGGCGCTTCCCGGCCGCTGCTTTGACTTTGCGCGGCGAGGCGGTGGAGTTGGCGCTGTCCGAAGTGGCATTGACCGGCGCTTGGAGCCTCGATCTGCGCCAGGAGTTGCGCTTCTGGCGCCTCACGCGCTGGGAAATCAGCTGGCGGCTCGGCATCGGCGCCGATCCGCCGCGCCGGCTGCGCTGGCTGGAAGGGGTGGAACTGCTCTCGCCGCCGGGCGCGGTGCCGGAGGTCCATCTCGACGGGGCCGGGCATCCCGGCTTCGGCATTTTTCCCGGCCAGGGCCTGCAAACGCTCGCCTGGGAGGCGGGCCGCGTGCTGCTCGACGGCGTGTTCGTCGGCGATTGTCAGGCGCCGCGCCGCAGCGTGCTGACCGCGTCCAGCGACGCGGACTTCATTCTGGCGAGCGTGCGGCTGCAGTTCCTGCCGCGCTGATTCCGCGCGCCAGCAGCAGCACGCCGAGCGCCATCGCGGCGCCGGTGGCGATCAGCACTTCGCGCGCGTCGAGGCCCAGCGGGCGCAAGCCGATGCGCGCCGCGCCGCCGAGGGCCACGCCGAGAAAATCGAGCGTCTGGCTCGTGCCGAGCACCGAGCCGAGCGCCGCGGGCGGCGCGAGGCGCTGGATCGAAGTGCGCAGCGGAATCACGAAGAAGCCGGAGCCGAAGCAGGCGACGGCGCCGCAGCCGACCACCCACAGCGGCTGCGCGGGGACCAAACCGGCCGCGACGAAGCCGGCGGCCAGCAGCGCGCCGCCGAAAAATGTCAGACGCGTGAGCGGGACGGTGCGCGCGCAGCGCCCGCAGACGGCGGCGCCGACGCCCATCGCCAGCCCGAGGAAGGCGAGGCCCAGCGACCAGGCGCCGGGCGTGGAGTCCACGAGTTTGCGGCCCGCCTCGTCCACGGCGATCAGTTCGTTCCAGCCGACGTAGGCCAGCGAACTGATGAACCAGAACAGCGCGTGGCCCGCGAGCGCCGGGCTCAGGCCGCGCACGGCGGCCGCTTCGCGCAGTCCGGCGCGCAGGCGCTGCAGCGGCGCGAACCGGATCCGGCGGTCCGGCGAGGCCGCGGGCGCGCCGCGCATCCGCGACGCGACCAGCGCGCCGGCCAGCGCGATGGCCGCCAGCAGCAGCGGAATGGCCCAGCGCGCGCCGGACCAGGCCTCGAAGAGCAGGCCGGCGCAGGCCGTGCCGGTCACGATGCCGGCCATCACGAAGGCCTGGAACAGGCCGTTGGCGCGCGCCAGCGCCGGTTCGCCGGCGTACTCGACCATGGCGCCGTATTTGGCTGGACCGAGCACCGCGCTCTGCGCGGCCATCAAAAAGAGCGCGATCAGGCCGAGCGCGAGCTGGCCGGAGGCGAGCGCGGCGGCCGCGAGGAGCATCACTCCGACTTCGGCCCACTTGGCCATCACCACCACGTCGCGCTTGCGGCGGCGATCGGCGAAGTCGCCGGCGGTGGCGGCGAAGAGCAGGAAGGGCAGCGAGAACAAGAGTTGCGCCAGGGCTTGGCCGTTGCCCGCGCTGCCCTGGCGCTCGAGCGCCAGCAGCACCACCGTCTGCTTGAAGACGTTGTCGTTGAAGACCGTGAGGAGTTGCGTGCCGTTGAGCAGGCCGAAGGAGCGCGGATCGCGCAGGTCCGGCGCGCGCGCGTTCACTTCAAGCCCCGGATCCGCTCGCGCAGGGCGTCGCCCTGCGCAGGACTGAGCCATCCGCCGGCCGCGACGTCGGCCTCGAGCGCGGCGGCGCCGTGGCCGAGGCGGCGGCAGGAGCGCAAGTGCGAATCGCATTGCTTCCAGCAGCCGGTGGCGGCGAGTGCCAGCACGGCGAGGCGCTCGCGCTCGAGCAATTCGAGCGCGCCGGAGTAGCCGCGCGCGTAGGCATGCTCGAGCACCCAATCGCGTAGCTGCGGATCCAAGAAGGTCATGCGGGCGAGCACGTGAGGCGCGTCGCCTTGATAGACGCGCGCGAAAGCGGCGCGGCCCGCCTCGGCCAGGTTGTCAGGCGGCGGCGCCTCGTCGCGACCCTCCGCGGCCAGAGCGGTGGCCGCTTGATCGAGCGCGCGCAGCGCCGTCGGCAGGCCGTGAAAGAGCGAGGCGAAGCGCAGCAGTTCGCGGCCCAGCGCCGCGCCGTGGCGGTCGGCGAAGCGCGCGGCCTCGGCCGGCCAGGCGGCGGGATCGGCGCGCAGGGCCGCCGCGAGGAAGCGCGCGCAATCCTCGAAGCGTGCGGCGCTCATGCGGCGGGGGGGGGAGAAGGCGCGACTTGCGGGCCGAGCAGCGGCTCGCGCGCGCGGCAGACGCTGCCGGCGGGATGAAGCAGCGGGTGCGCGGCATCGGCGAAGACGACCACCGTGGAGCCGAGCTCGAAACGGCCGAGCTCTTCGCCGCGCCCGACGCGGGCGGGCGGGTCGTAGCGGCGCGCGCCGTCCACCCACGGCCCGGCGCCGAGCGTGGCGTCGAAGGTGAAGCGCATGCCGCCGACGTTGAGCGCGCCGACGAAGAGCAGGGAAAACGGTTCGCCAGCCGGACCTTCGCAGTGCAGGAGCACGCGCCGGTTGCGCGCGAGCACGCGCCAACTGCGATGAATCAAGCCGGGATCCACGGTTTGCAGGCCGCCGGGCACCGTGACGGCCTCGAGCACCCGCAAGGCGCAAGGCGCGTGAAAGCGGTGATAGTCGCGGGGCGCGAGATAGATCTGGATGGCCTGCCAGCCGCTCATGCGCGCCAGATCGGCGCCCGGCAGCAGCTCGTGCGCGCCGTAAGGAGTGCCTTTGACGACGAAACTGCCCTCGCCGCCGAGCGGAGCCACGGCGACGATGCGGCCGTCGGCGGGCGCCAGCCAACTGCCGTCGTCCGGGGGCAGCGGGCGGCTGCCGGCCGGCAGCGGACGCGTGAAGACCTCGAGCAAGGTCGCGTAGTCCTGCCACTCGCCGGGCACGCTCTCGCGCTCGATGCCGAGCCGGCGGCAGAGGAAGGGCCAGACGCGCGCGCGCAACCCGCGCGGCACGCGCCGCGTGGCCCAGAAGCCGGTGGCGCGGGAGAGGGCGGCGCGCGGGATGCCAGGCCAGGTGAACGCGGTGCGCAGCGACATGCCGGAGGATCCCGATCCGCGCTCATCCTAGGATGGCGTCCATGCGGGCGCTGCTCACCGCTTTCGGGCCGTTTCAAGGCAGGGATCAGAACCAGAGCCAACTGGTGCTCGAGCAGTGCCTCCGGCGGCTGCCGGAGCCCTGGCGGGCGCAACTGCTCCCGGTGCATTGGCCCCTGCTGCGGGCGCAGGTGGCGACCCAATCCCGGCGCGCCGATCTGGCGGTCTGGCTCGCTCTGGGCGAATGCGGACCGGAGGGTTCGCCGCGCTTGGAGACGCGGGCGCGCAACGAGCACGACTTCGGCGAGGATCCGCCCAGCGCCGGCGGCGGCGCGCTGCGCGGCGCGGTGGAGGAGGGTGGACCGGAGTGGCTGTCGGCCGGCGGACCCGCCGCGGATCTTGCGGAGGCGCTGCGCCAGCGCGGCCATCAGGTGGAGCTCTCGGAGGATGCGGGGCGCCACTGCTGCAACGGCCTGCTCTATCTCGCGACGCGCGCCTTCGCGGCCGGCGGTCCCGTGCCGCCGCGCATGCTGCTGCTGCATCTGCCGCGCCGCGCCGACGAGGCGTCGGCGCAGGCCCGCATGGTGCTCGACGCCCTCGCCTGGCTGACGCCGAAAGCCTAAGCCGGCACGCCTTCCAGAATTTCCTCGACGTCAGCGGCCCAGGCTCCCCAACTCAATCGGCGCTCGAAGTGCGCGCGCGAACTGCGGCGCAGGTCCGCGTATGACTTCGGCCGGCGCCAAAGCGCGAGAATGGCTTCGGCGAAGTCGGCGGCGCTGGCTGTCGGCGGCAAGAGGCTGCCGTTGATGCCCGGCTCGATCATGGCGCGCAATCCGCCGACTTCGCTGGCCACGGTCGGCACCGCGAAACTGCTGGCTTCGGCGCAGACGATCGGCGTGCAATCGGCGCGCGTCGGCAGCAGCAGGAAGTGCGCGCCGCGCAGCGCATCCTCGTAAGCCTGCGCGTCGGCGGGGCGTTTGACCTCGAGCCAGCCGAGCGGACGGAAGGCTCCTGGCGGCAGCTTGGGCTTGCGTCGCGGCCCTTGGCCGATGGTCGTCAGCCGAGAGTTCACTCCGCGCTCGAGCAGCGCGGCCAAAGCGGCCACGGCCAGGTCGCCGCCTTTGCGCTGCCAGTTGCGGCCGATGAAGAGCAGTTCGCAGCGCGCGCCGGCCGGAGGAGGGAGCGCGCTAAAACCGCCTGGCGCCGGGGTGATGTTGGCGCCGAAGGGAACGACCAGGGAACGATCCGGAGCCACGCCGTAATCGTGCACCGCCGAGGCGCGCGCCCACGCGGAGGAGTAGATGCGGACCGCAGCGCGATGCATGGCGGCAAGTTCCGCGGCGTCGTTCTCGTCGGCGGCCTCTTTGAATTCCGGATATCCAGCGCGCAGCAACTTCCAGGTCGCGTCGGTGACCAAGGCCACCGGCTTGCTGCTGCGCATCTCGCGCAGGAGCCGGCTGCCGATGACGCTCAGGATGAGGTCCACGCCGGCGGCGCCGCGATCGGCTTGCCGGGCGCCTTGGCTGATTTGTGCCGCGTCGAGGAGGTGCCGCTCGCTGCGCCCGGGCAGCCGATTCAAGATTTGATGGCCAAGGCTGCGCGCCGGCGCCTCAAAGAGCAGATCCACCCGATGGCCGCGAGCCAGCAGGGCCTCGCGGATGCGGCGCAAGGTGGCCGACCAGCCGGCGCGCTCCGACAAGGGCAGTTCGGTCAGGAGCCCGATGCGCATGTTGGATTCAATCAGCGCGCGGATCTGCAGCCGCGCGCGAGCGCTCGACGAAACTGGTGAAGTGGAGGAAGAAGGATGCGAGCGCGATTTCAGCGCCGACTCCGAGCGACACCAGCGAAGGCAGCACGGCGCGCATCGTGTCGGCTGGATTGAGGTCGCCGTAGGATTGCCCGGCCCAGTGCCAGAAGGCCGAGGTCATGCCGGCAGTTCCGGAGGCGATGAGCACGCCGCCGATGAGCAGGCCGCGCTCGATGGTGAGAGCCTGGAACAGCCGCTCGACCTTGGAACTCGGCGGGTGGAGTCCGGCGCGCACGGCCTTGGCCTTGGCCAGCGCGGCGAAGAGCGCGGATTGGAATCCGACGAGCACCAGGACCGAACTGACGGCCAAGGTGTGCACGTCGAGCTGCGTCTCGCCCAGTTGGATCGGCCCGAACACGAGGCGCAGGCTCAGGCTCATGCCGACTCCGATCATGATCAGGCCGGGATACCAGAACAGCCACTTGGGGCTGAGCAGCAGGAAGAGCCGCAGGCTGCGCCAGCCGTCGCGCCAGGTGCGGAGGTGCGGCTTCCGATCGCGGCCGTCCGGAACCAGGGTGGTCGGCACTTCCTCGACGCGCATGCCGAACATCGACATCATCGCCACCATTTCGAGCGCGAACTCCATGCCGTCGGAGCGGATGCGCAGGCGCTCGTAGGAGTCCTTGCGAAAGCCGCGCAGGCCGCAATAGAAGTCGCGTACCTTGCCGCCGAAGAAGCGCCGGCCGATGGCGGTCAGGACCGGGTTGCCGAGATAGCGGTGCAAGTGCGGCATGGCGCCGCTCTCGATGCCGCCGGCGAAGCGGTTGCCCATCACCAGGTCGCATCCTTCTCGCAGCTTCGCGACGAAGCGCTCCAGGTGCTCGAAGTCGTAGCTGCCGTCGCAGTCGCCCATGACGATGTAGCGGCCGCGAGCAGCGGCGATGCCGGCCTGCAGCGCCGCGCCGTAGCCGCGCCGGCTCGCGTGCACGACGCGCGCGCCGGCAGCTTCGGCCAGGGCCACCGAGCCGTCGGTGCTGCCGTTGTCCGCCACGATGACCTCGCCGGCCATGCCGAGCTCCTGCAGGCAGCGCCGTGCCTTCACGACGCACTCCTGGAGCGTGCGAGCCTCGTTGAGGCAGGGCATCACCACCGATACCTCGACCGAGGCCGGCAGCGAAGTGGCGGGTGAGTCGTCCATGGGGTGGCGCCCGGCGTGGCGCTCCTCCGGGGATCCCAGCCGATCTATCGGCTGGCAGGCCCCCTGGCATGAAGTGGCGCCCGGTAGACCACCGCGGCTGCGGCGGACAGGATTTCGGCGGTGGCGCCCTCCAGGCGGCCGGCGTAGTTGGCGCTGGAGCCAGAGCGGGCGACCGGATCCACGAACCGGTAGAAGAAGACCTTCCAGGCGAAGCCATGGTCGCGGACGTCGAAGCCGTTGAAGACCGGCACGCCGGTCCACCACCCGACGGGAGGCATGGCCAGTTCCGCGGCGCGGGCGGCTGCAACCGGCTCGGGCACTTCGACCGGCGGCGGCGCGCTGAGGATGGCGCCCGCGGCCGCGATTTCGGTTCTGACTTGCTCCGTGCGCACGGCCTCAGCGATGGCGGCGGCGGCTGCCGGGTCCGGCGCGGCGCCGGTCCAGTCGCCTTGCTCCGTCGCCTGTTTCAACAATTCTTGGACGCGCTCCGCATTCCAGAGCAGAGCGAATCCGGGAAAACGGACGAAGACGATTTCGCCGGGATGCGAGTCGAGGAAACTCCGGCGCACCGGCGCGATGCTCTGGGCTGGCAGGCCGAGCGCGTAGGCCAGCACCAATTGTTGATTGGGCTCGGTGTAAAGACGCGCGCCGGCTTCGAATTCGCGCGTCGCGAAATACTCGGCCAGGATCGGCAGATGGCTGCGGAAGATGTCGTGCTCCTTGCGCGCGTCGGCGACGCGTCCCGACACCAGCAGCAAGAGACCGGCCATCGCCGGCGCGCCCCAGTTTCCGCCCCGCGGCCACCACGCGCGCTGGATGGCGACCACGAGACTTGCAACGAAGAGCAGTTTGGGCGTCGCCAGCATCATGGCCATCCGTGCCGGAAAGTAGCTCACCAGAGGGATCAGGAAACTGAAAGCGAGGAAAGCCGCCACTCCCCAGCCCATGCAGAGCAGCAACGCGCCGCTGTGGGCCTGGACCGGCCGGACGAGCCACTCGGGCAGGCGCCTGCGGCAAGCCAGAGCAGCCAGGACGCCGATCATGGCCAGGCTCAAGGCCAAGAGTTGCAGCGGACTCTGACCCGAGCTGCGCAACAAGTCGCCCGGGAGTTCCATCACCGTCCAGGCGGCTGGAATCGTTCCGGCTTCGCCGGGGAAACCCGTGGCCAGGATCCAAGGCAGGGTGCCGACCAGAAAGCTGGCTCCGCACGGCAAGCCCCAACGGAGGAAGCCGTGCCGGCGCAGGAGGAGAGGCAGGCAGGCGAGCGCCAAGACGCCCAGGACGAAACAGGAAAGCACGTGGCAATGAAACAGCAGCGTCATCGCGACTCCCAACGCCAGGCCGTCGCGCCGCCGGCCGCGCTCGATCAGGCGCCAGAGCATCCAGCCGGCCAGAGCCGAGGTGGCGAGCGTGGCGGAGTAATAGCGCGCGGGAGTTCCCAGTTCGACCGCGACCGGCGTGAAGGCGGCGAAGGCGAGCGCGGTCCAGCCGCAGGCAGGTCCCGCGAGCGCCCGTCCAAATCCGAAGAGGACGAGCATGAAAACGGCGCTGAAGAACAGCGAAGGCAGGCGCGGCACGAGCGTGCGCAGGCGCAGTTCCTCCGGCGGGTGCCGCGGCTTCAATTGGTCGGTCGGCGGATCCGGCTCGATGCCGGCCAACTTCAAGGCAGCGGCGATCGCATAGAGCGGCAGCCAGGCGTGATAGACGGCGACGCCCTGGCGCGAGTAACTGCTGTCGCGAAATTCATACTCTTCGCTCTCCGGCCACGGCACCGACAGGGTGTTCTCGTAAATCGGCAGTCCCATGTAGCGGTCGCCGGGATAGCCGCGCTCCAGAATGGTGAGCGCGTTGATCGCCGACTCGGCCTCGTCCACGTCGAGCGGGCGATCGGCGAGATCCACCGCGCGCAGGAACAATCCGGCAGCCACGCATCCGCACGCCAGAAGGACTTGGATCCAGGTCAATCTGGGTGCGGACACGCGAGAAGGTTAGCAAGGGCCCTGCAGCGGCGGCCAGCACGCCGGCGGGACCCTCGGGCTATACTGCGCGGCCGATCGGGCCATGAATTCCTCGGACCTTCACGTCGTCGTGCTCGCAGGCGGAGATTCCACCCGCATTCGCACCGGCGGCCCGAAGGCGCTGCTGAATCTGTGCGGGTGGCCGCTGCTCGAGCACGTGCTGCGGGCCGCCGCGGGCTCGACCGCCGACTCCCTGCTCGCGCATGCGGCATCGCGCACGCTGGTGCTCGGTCCGAAGCATCGCGAGGCCGTCGCCGCGTGGCTCGAACAGTCGGAGCACCGCGCCTATCGGGTGGTGGTGCAAGAGCAGGCGCGCGGCACCGGCGACGCGGTGCGATGCGCGCTGGCCGCGCTGCCCGCCGCGGGCCGCCTGCTGATTCTGATGGGGGACACGCCGCTGCTGGGCGCCGAGGTGCTGGAGGATCTGGCCGCGCATCGCAACGCCTTGCTGACGGCGATCGTGCCCGACCCTGCCGGCTACGGACGCATCCTGCGCAACGAAGACGGCGAGATGCTCGGCATCGTCGAAGAAAAGGATGCCGACGAGGAACAGCGCGCCATCGACGAAGTCAACGCAGGCGTCTATGTGCTGGAAATCGCGCCGCTGCGCGCGGCCTTGGCGCAGACCGGCACCGCCAACGCGCAGCGCGAGTTCTACCTGACCGACGCCGCCTGCGCCGTGCTCCAGGAGCGCGAGGGCGCCACCGTCTGCCTAGCCGACGATCCCGACCAGATCTTCGGCGTCAACGATCTCTTTGACTTCGCGCGCGCCTGCGCCGCGATGCGCGAGTCCCTGCTCAGCGCGCACATGGCCGCGGGCGTGATCGTCGAGGATCCGTCCACCACCTTCGTCGAGTGCGGCGTGGAAATCGCGCCGGGCGCGCGCCTGCTGCCCTTCACGGTGGTGCGCCACGGCGTCAAGATCGGCGCGCGCTGCGTGGTGGGACCCTTCAGCCATCTGCGCCCCGGCACGGTGCTGGAGGAAGGAGCGGAGATCGGCAATTTCGTCGAGACCAAGAACGCGCTCTTCGGCCCCGGCGCCAAGGCGAAGCACCTGAGTTACCTGGGCGACGCGGTGATCGGCGCCCGCGCCAACATCGGCTGCGGCAGCATCACCGCCAACTGGGACGGCAAACTCAAGCATCGCACGGTGATCGGCGCGCGCGCCTTCGTGGGCAGCGGTACGGTGCTGGTCGCTCCGGTGCGCATCGGCGACGGCGCGACGACCGCCGCCGGCGCCGTCGTGCTGCGCGGCCGCGACGTGCCGGACGGCGGCACCGTGGCCGGCGTGCCCGCGCGTCCCCTGAAGTCCAGCAAGCCCTCCACCCCGTCTTCCCCCCCCCCGCAACCTTGAGATCCAGCCCCCGCAGCAGCGCCACGAGTTTCAAGGACAGCCGCCTGAAGATTTTGGCCGGCTCCGCGCATCCCGCGCTGGCGCACGAAATCGCGTCCTACCTCGACGTGGCGCCGACTTCGGCCTACATCGGCCGCTTCCCTGACGGCGAGATTGACATCAAGTTGCACGAAGACATGCGCGGCTGCGACGTCTTCGTGGTGCAGCCGACCTGCCCGCCGGTCAACGAGAACATCGTCGAACTGGTGCTGATGGTGGACACCCTGCGCCGCGCCAGCGCCGGACGCATCACCGCGGTCATGCCGTACTTCGGCTACGCGCGCAAAGACCGCAAGGACGAAGGCCGCGTGCCGATCTCGGCCAAGGTCATGGCCAACATGCTGGTCAGCGCAGGCGTGGACCGCGTCCTGACCGTGGACCTGCACGCGCAGCAGATCCAGGGCTTCTTCGACATTCCGGTGGACCACCTCTGGGCCCGCCCGGTCCTCCAGCAGGAAATCCTCAACTGCGACGTGAAGGACCTGGTGATCTGCTCCCCGGACGTGGGGGGGGTGAAGCTGGCGCGGGCCTGGGCCAAAGCCCTGGCCGCCCCGCTGGCCATCGTGGACAAGCGCCGCACCAGCGCCGATTCGGTGGTCATGGAGCACGTGATCGGCGAGGTGGAGGGCCGGAACGTCCTCCTGACCGACGACATGATCTCCACCGCCGGCACCATCACCGAGGCCGCCCGGATCCTGCGCGACCGGGGGGCCCTCCGGGTCTTCATCGCCGCCACCCACGCCGTCTTCTGCGGTCCGGCGGTCGAGAGACTTCGAAATTCCCCTGCCGAAAAGGTGCTGGTTTCGAATACAATCCCCCTTCGCGGCGACCTCCCCGACAACCTGCAAGTGGTGTCGGTGGGTCCGCTTCTGGCCCACGCCGTGAACCGCATCCACCGCGAGGAATCGGTCAGCGCCTTGTTCGAAGAACAGGGCGTCAGCTGATCCCGAAGCCCTTCCGGCGCCGTTCAACCCGTTTCCGCGTTTCCGTCATGACCACTGCTCGTCTCCAGGCACAACCGCGCGCCACGCAAGGCGGCCGCGAAGCTGACAAACTCCGCAAGACCGGGCGCGTGCCCGCCATGCTCTACGGCGCCGGCGAGCCCAATTTGCCGCTCTCGCTGGATCTGCGCGATTTCCAGCGCTCGCTGAAGAGCACCAGCATCGAGTTCACCCTCGAGATCGACGGCAAGCCGGTGCAGGCCGCGCTGCGGGACGTGCAGTTCGATCGCCTCGGCGACGCGATGCAGCACGTGGACTTCCAGCGCGATCCGACCGGCGAGGTCGGCAAGAAGCTGGTCGAAGCGGCGCGCGCCGCGGAGACTCTGCGCCGCAAGATGGTGGAGGCCGCGATCGAACACCAGGCCTTCGAAGAGGCGCGCCGCAAGGCGGCCGAAGCGGCTGCGGCTGCGGCTGCGGCAGCGGCTTCCCCCGGCTCGGCAGGCGGCGCCGCCGCCACGGCGGGCGCAGCGGCGGCTCCGGCTGCGGGCGCGGCACCGGCCAAAGAGGCCGCGGGCAAGGACAAGAAGTAGGGTCCCTAGCCCGGAGGGGCCGGTGGCTGCCGGCCCCGGTTGCCGGTCTCGGCCCGCGGACCTACGATGGTGCCCCTTTCGGACGCGCAAGAGCCCTCGGGCTGGCGCCTCGTCGTGGGCCTGGGAAATCCGGGCGCAGAATACGCCGGGACCCGCCACAACGTGGGCTTCGACGTCCTCGATCTCTTGGCTGCCCGCTTGCGCCTGACCTGGATGCTCCAGGGCCCGGCGCTCGAGGCCAGCCTGCCGGACGCGCGCACGGTTCTGGTGAAACCCATCACCTACATGAACCGCAGCGGCGCGGCCCTGCGCGCGCAGCAGCTCGCGCGCGGCCCGATCCCGCCGGCCTCGATCTTTGTCATCACCGACGACTTCCACCTTCCGCTCGGCGGCCTGCGCCTGCGCGACGCCGGCAGTTCCGGCGGCCACAACGGCCTGGCCTCGCTCGAGGCGGCCCTGGCCAGCCAGGACTTTCCGCGTCTGCGCATCGGCATCGGCCAATCCGGGGCGGGCGGCTCCACGGCTCCGCCGGGATCCGAGACGGTGGACTTCGTGCTCTCCGCCTTCAGCGCCGCCGAACGGCCGGTCATCGAGGAAACCCTCATGACGGCCTCGTGGTGCGTGGAGGACTGGGTGCGCGGCGCCTCGCTCGAGTCGCTGCAAGCCCGATACAACCGCCGCTCGCCGCAGGCGGGTTCCTGACCGCTCCGGCCAGGACCAACCGGTAGGACCGGACCGGCTTCTCATGACCGTCGACAAACACATCTACCAAGCAATGTTCCTCCTGGACAATCAGGAGGTTCGCCAGAAGGGCTTCAACGCCGTGCGCGACGGGGTCAAACAGACCCTCGAGAAGCACGGACTCACGGTCCGCGTGCTGCGCCTCTGGGGCGAGCGCGCGATGGCCTATCCGGTGGGCGGCCGGCGCCGCGCCACCTATCTGCTCGGCTGGCTCGAAGCCAACGGCACCGCCGTCAACGAAGCCAAGCGCGAGTTTTACTTGATGGGGCCGGTGTTCCGCTGCCTCTTCCTGCGCGAAGAGGCCATTCCGGCCGACGAGATGGCGCTGGGCATCCAGGCCATCGGCGACAACGAACTGGTGATCCCGGACGACAGCGTGGTGGACGAGAACGCCTTCCAGGAAACCGAAACCGAAGACGACATGGGCGAAATCGCCGGCATCGGCGCCGAGGAGGATCTCCGTGGCTAAGAAGGAACACCGTACTTTCGATTTCAAGGACGTCGAAGGCCTGCAGGTCTACGCCTCCTCGCAGCACATGATGCTGCCGGCCAAGCGCTCGGGCCTCAGCGCCCGGGAGCAGCGGATGCTCAAGCGCGCGCTCAAGCACGCGCGATTCCTGGCGCTCCTGCCC
>CAYVPL010000036.1:0-15564 GCA_964453755.1 uncultured Planctomycetales bacterium | reverse complement strand
GGTCTTGCAGCCGGTGCGCAGCGTCGGCGAATCGGCGGGTTCGAGCGGGTGCACCTTCAGGCCCGGCAGACGCTCACGCAGATACCGGCCGACGCCCATCACCGTGCCGCCAGTGCCGACGCCGGCGACGAAAGCGGTCGGCGTCACGCCGGCTTCCATCATCTGCGCGAGGATTTCCGGCCCGGTGGCCCGGTAGTGCGCCTCGACGTTGGCCTGATTCTTGAACTGCTCGGGCAGGAACACGTCGTCGCGCTCCGCCGCCAGCGCCTCGGCCTGCGCGATGCTGCCGAGAAATCCGCCCTGCGCCGCGGACACCGGTATGACAATCGCGCCCATGCTCTGGATGATCAGCACGCGCTCGCGGCTCATCCAATCCGGCATGTGGATGCGCACCGGATGCCCGAGCGCGCGCCCGATGCCGGCGAAGGCGATGCCGGTGTTGCCGCTCGTGGCCTCGACGATCACGTCCCCCGGGCGGATCTCACCCTGCCGGTACGCCTCCGCCAGGATGTGCACCGCCATGCGGTCCTTGATGCTGCCGGTGAAGTTGTTGCACTCCACCTTGGCGTAAACCACGTGGCGGCGGCCGCGGAAACGGCACTCCACCGCGGCCATCGGCGTGCGGCCGACCAGGCTCTGCACCGCGTCCAGGCGGTCCTGGATGCCGGGCGGCAGGGCGGAAGGTGGGTGAGATGTCATCCGCGGAGTCCAGCTGAGAAAAGGAAACGGGCCGTCCTGGGATTGCGCTCCAGGGCGGCCCGCTGATTTGGTGCCGGGAACAGGGGTCGAACCTGCACGGGATTTAACTCCCACCAGGCCCTCAACCTGGCGCGTCTGCCAATTCCGCCATCCCGGCCTGATTGGGGTTGGGATTCTAGCCGCCTCCCAACTGGCCGTCCAGGACCAGCGAGGCGGTGCGCCGGCTCACGCGGAAGCCCGCCGAGCACCAATCCAGCAGTTGCAGCGGGAGCCAGGCACGGTGGGCGTCCTGCGCCAGTTCGGCGATGCGGGCGTCGGCGCCGGTCTCGCCGGCCAGCAGTTGCGCGTCCACCGCCTCCTGAATCTGCGCTTCCTCCGCTGGCGTGAAGTTGGTCTTGCGGCCCGGGAAGAGTTTCTCGCGCTGCTGCCGCTCCAATTCCGGCCGTTGGCCGCGCCAAACCGACTCACGCTCGCTGCGGAAACTCGCGCGCGCCTCGGCCAGCGACCACTGCTCCATCCAGTGCCGCGCCTCCTGCGGATCGAAGTAGGCGAAAAACTGGGCGCCGTTTTCGCTCGCGGCGATGGCGCGGGTGAAGTTCTCGCGGCTCGACAGCTTGAGGCGCATGCCGGCTGGCGTTTCGGGCTTCGCGAAGGCCGCCTGGAAAATCGCGTTGACGTATTTCGCCGAGTTGGACACGATCACCACTTCCAAAGTCGGGATGCGCACGACGACGATCTCGCCGGTGCCGGGCACGATCGGCGACACGAAGGAGCGCATCACCGCGCCGCCTTCAAGCGTGACGGTCTCCTGCTTCTGCGGCGCGCCGCCGGTGAAGCGCGCCCAGCTGCCCTCGAAGTAGCTGTAGAGCTTGTCATAGAGCGCCACGTCGCGCGTCCGGCCCATCAGCGCGAAGAGCGGCACCGGCGCGCCGTCGTTGACCGGATCCTTCTCCGCCACCGGATAGTCGTTGCGCCGCATCACCACGCAGAGGCCGGGGCGGAACACGTCGCCGGCGTCGCGCAGGAGATCCATCATGCCCTGGTAGCGGCCGGCGGAGCGCACGGCCTCCTCCATCGAGGCTTTCAGATCGCCGGCGAAGAGGTCGTAGAACTCGACCATCAGCAGGTGCGGATCGCCGCCCAGCGCGCCGAAGAAGAAGGACTCGGCCGGCGTCATGCCGGCGAACTCCTGCAGGCGCGCCGCGCCGACGGGCGCCGTTTCCAGCCAACCCTTCATGAACGGCGGGGCGTTGCTCGCGTCCAGGTCGCCGCTGGCCCGCAGCCGCAGTTTCTCGCCGATCTGCAGGTAGCCGGCCAGATACCGCAGCAGGTCGGTGCGGAAGAAGCGCCCGATCGCGCGGCTGGTCATGGAAGTCGAGTTCGGATCGGGCAGCGTGCCGATCTGCGGCCCGACCGCCTGCCAGCGCGTGAAAATCTCCACCGGCCGGTCGCCCGGCGCCAGATAGGCGCTGACGTTGTCGTGGAAGAGCGACGATGTGGCGAGCGATTCCTGGCCGCTGCGCGTCTGCAGATCGAGCGCGCTCGTGATGTAGTCGCGGCGGCTGGTGAGAATCAGCACGTCGCGAATCCGCGCCAGATAGGCGTCCTGGAAACCGAAGGGCTCGAACTGCGGCAGCTTGTAGACGCCGTCGCCCTCGCTCTCGATCTGCACCGAGGCCGGCAGCCGCTCGCGCACGGAATCGAAGTCGAGGAAGGCGAGGCCGGCCTTGACCTTGAAGGAGAAGCGCAGCATCACCAGCCCGTCGAAGCCGGAATCCAGGCGCATCGGGCCCTTGCCGGCGGCGGCCACCTCGCGCAGGAAGTCGCCTGTGAGGCTGAGGCCTGCCGGCAGGTACTGGCCGACGTCTGACAAACTGGCGAGCAGCTCGTTGATGCCCCACTTCGCGCCGAGGTCCATGAGCGCGCCGCTCGCGCGCGCCTCCTCGTATGCCGGGCTGGCCTGCACCGTGTCCCACACGGCGGGCACCGGGAATTCGCCGAACTGGGCGCCGGCGTCGCGCCAGCGCACGAACCAGTCCACCTCGGCGGGCACCACCGCGGCCGTGTCGTCGAGGTCGGCCTCGAACGGGTTGAAAAACAGAGTGATGAAGATGAAATAGAGCAGGATCAGGGCGCCGAGCGTGATCAGGATGATCCACGCGAAGCGCCGGCTGCCCAGGAATTCACGAATGCGATCAACGAGCCGGGTGGAGGCCATGGGAGGTCCTATTTTGGACGCGCCGGACTAGAATCCTCCCTCCCATTTTGAGCCCCTCCCGCATTCCGGTCCTGTCGCGTCGCGCCGCCTCGCTGGCGCCGTCGGCGACCCTGGCCATGATCGCCCGGGTCAAGGAGTTGCAGGCCGCCGGCCTCCCCATCCTCGACCTGACCGCCGGCGAGCCCGATTTCGCCCCGCCGCCGGCCGCCGAGGAGGGCGCGCGGGCCGCGATTGCGGGCAACAAAGGCCGCTACACGGCCGCCGGCGGCATGCTGGAGCTCCGCAAGGAGGTCGGGCGAATGATTCAGCAGGAATTCGGGCTGCAGTACGGGCCCGAGCAGGTGGTGGTGACGGCCGGGGCCAAGATCGCCATCGCCCAATCCCTGCTGTGTCTGGTGAATCCGGGCGAGGAGGTGCTGATCCCCAGCCCCTACTGGACCTCCTATCCGGAAATGGTGAAGTTGGCCGAGGGCGTGCCGGTCATCGTGCCCTGCGACGCGGCCTTCCTGCCGCAAGTGGCCGCGCTGGAGGCGGCCTGGACGCCGCGCACGCGCGTGCTGATGTTGAACTCGCCCAACAATCCCACGGGTGCGGTGTATCCGGAAGCGCTGCTGCGCGAGATCGGCGCGTGGGCGCTCGGGCGCGGCGTCGCGCTCATCAGCGACGAGATCTACGCGGCTCTCACCTACGGCGGCGCGCGCCACGTGTCGGCGCTGGCCGCGTCGCCGGAATTGCAGGCGACCAGCGTGTGGATCGGCGGCATGTCGAAGGCTTACGCCATGACCGGCTGGCGCATGGGCTTCCTGGCCGGGCCGCCGTGGCTCGCCGGCGCGGTGGCGAGCATGCAGTCGCAGCTGGCTTCCTCGCCGAATGCCATCTCCCAGCACGCGTCGCTCGCGGCTCTGCGCGGCGATCCCGCGCCGCGCCTGAAAATGCGCGAAGCCTTCGCGGCGCGCGCGAAGATCGTGACGGCGGCGTTGCGCGCCATTCCCGGCCTGCAGTGCCCGGAGCCGGCCGGCGCCTTCTACGCCTTCCCGCGCCTGGGCACCTATCTGGGCCGCACCGATCCTGCGAGCGGACGCGTGATGAACAGCGGCGACGAATTCGCCGAACTGCTGCTCGAGTCCGATCAGATCGCCGTCATGTCCGGCCGCAGTTTTGGCGCGCCCGACGCCGTGCGGCTGTCCTTCGCGACCAGCGAGGAAACGCTGCGGGAGGCGCTGAAACGCCTGGCGGCGCGCCTGGCCGGGCTTAGGGAAGCGAGCCCGGCAGCGGGCGCTGACTGAAGTGCAGAGGCACGAACTGACTACTGACGGCCGCCGGGGCCGTTAGTGAAAGGGATAGCCTTCGTTGCTGAAAGTGAGGTGCCAGCCGGTGCTGCCCGGCAGAGTGGGCTCGATCAGCTTGCCGTGGAAGTCCGGGCAGAAGCGCGTGCGGCCTTCCTGCTCCAGGACCACGAGCGAATCCAGGCTGCGCAGATAGACGTCGAGCTCCAGCGCGGCTTCGGCCTTGGTGACGCTCATGAGATCGAGCTTGCCGGCGGCGGCGGATTCGAGCAAAGACAGATCCGGCGCGGGCTTGCTGAGAGAGCTGAGTTGAAAGGCTTGGTGGTGCCAGGAGGCGCCCAACTTCGCCTCCTTCATGGACTTCTCGAGCAGTTTGGCCGTGAGTTTGGCTTCGTGGAAGATCCAGAGTTTCTCGCCTTTGGGCCCGAGCCAGCCGGACCAGATGCGCTCGTCCAGGCCCTCGACCACGCGGGCGGTGGAGCTGCCGAAGGCTTCACGGCCGCTCTCGGACACCGAAAGCAGCAGGCGTTCGATGACCAGCCCGCTCTTCTTGGCGTTGCGCTTGAGCTCCTTGCAGGTTCCCTCCGGATCCGCGCAACGCACGGCCCACACGCGGCGCTCGACGTTGCCGGCGGAGCGCAGGGACTCGCCGACCGGCTTGAGGCCAAGGTCTTCGCTGAGGATGCGCGTCACTTCCTCGATGCCCAGGGTGGCGTAGTCGCATTGGACGCCGAGG
Source organism: uncultured Planctomycetales bacterium (assembly GCA_964453755.1). Lineage (GTDB taxonomy): Bacteria > Planctomycetota > UBA1135 > UBA1135 > UBA1135 > JAQBVK01. The sequence goes on along the minus strand of CAYVPL010000036.1, from coordinate 10,625 downwards.
AAGACCAGGCGATCCTTGACTTCCAGGGGCAGGGTTTCACGATCGCCGGCGCCGAAAACGAGTACGACGGCGCCCACCAGGGACGAGAGAGTCCGGTTCAATGGAGTGTCAGGTTCGTGAGGGGAGGTCGCGGCGGGTCGAACGAAGGGTCAGGATGGGCCGCGGGGCGGAGAGATTAGTCGGGCTTGGAGCGCCCGTTTCCAGATTCTTCGCGGGGCAGGAGCACGTTGACGGCGGTCGGAAAGCGCTCGGCGCAAAGTTGGGAGGCCGCGTCGAGAAGGCGAGTTTCGTCGGTGAGGGCGTGGACGTAGAACTTCCACATCCGTGAATAGGAGCGCTCGAGATCGGTGACGCGCGGCACCTGATCCTGGAAGTCCGAAAGGGGCGCGAGCCCGGCATGGCCCGGCCACTGGACAAGAATTTTCGCTTGTTTCAGCTGCATGTTGCCGGCCGGGCAGTACAGCATGACGGGGACGTCGCGGCCGGTGCGGCGGCGCAGCTCCTCGCTCATTTCGCGCTCGACGCGGCGGCGCTCCGCGGCCGAGCCCGCGCCGAAGAAGTGGGCGATCAGTTCGGCCTGGATCGAGGCGTTGGCGTAGGCCGGATAGACGGCGACCCGCCGCGGGAGGCGGCGATGGGCCAGGGCATCCAGGTAGAGGGTCAGGCGCTCGCGCAGGAAGGGATCGGCGATCGGCGCGCGCGCCAGCAGGTCGAAGAGGCCGGCGTCGGTGGCGCGCTGCAGGTCGGGAAAACTCACCCCCCCCTCGAGCAGTGCGATTTCCACAGCCTTCGACAGCAGGGAGCCGGCCGCGATCTTGGCGTGGTGGTAGTAGACGCGCTCGGAGAAGTAGTAGCGGGCCTCGAGGCAGCGCACGACTTCGGAGAGCACCGCCTCCTTCAGGTAGCCCTGCCGGCCGAGGTCCACGTAGAGGCGCTGCGTGGCGCGCTCGACGCGGAAGACGGCGAAGATGCGCGGGTCGTATTCCAGCTTCAGCCCGGTGAAGAGCGCGTCGCGCGACAAGTAGTCGAGCATGTCCGCGTCGATCGTGCCGCTGATGAGCGCGCGCCAGTGCTGCGGCGCCGGACTGCGCGCGCCGTCCAGCGCGGGGGCGAGAATGGACAGCACGTCTTCGCGCGCGCCGGTGGCCGCCAGCGCGCGGCCGACTTCGGTCTCGCCGCTGAACATCCACGCGAAGCGCTCCGGCGTGTCGTGGCGCGGCAGCAGCCCGGTCTGGTCTTCGATGTTGTGGCCGAAGGGCAGGTGCGTGGCGTCGTGCACCAGCGCCGCGAGACGGACGATGCGCAGCTCGCTCTCGTCGTAGCCGCCGAGGCGCGAGTCGCCGGAGCGGTCGCGCACCGCGTTGATTTCGTTCACCATGCGCGTGGCGAGGTGCGCGGTGCCGATCGAGTGCTCGAAGCGCGAGTGCTGCGCGCCCGGATAGACCATGTAGGCCATGCCGAGCTGGCGCACGTGGCGCAGGCGCTGCATCTCGGCGGTGTCGAGCACGCGCATTTCCTCGCGCGTGAGCGGCACGTCGCCGTGCACCGGGTCGCGGATCACCGTCTCGGTGCGCAGCATGGCGAAACTCAGGACGGACGCAGTGCGGCCACCATCGCGTCCCGCTCTTCGCGGGTGATGGCGCGCAGGTGCCCACGCTTGAGTCCGCGCAGCGCCAACTCGCCGATGCGGATGCGCTTGAGGGTCTTCACGCCGAAGCCGTGGCGCGACAGCAGGCGCCGCACTTCCTTGTTGCGGCTCTCGCGCAGCGTGATCTCGAGCGTCGTCATCTTGGGCGTGCGCTTCACCAAGCGGACCGCTTCCGGCACGATGCGGCCGCCTTCGACGAAGGCGCCCTTCTTGATGCGCGCCAGAGCGTCGGCGTCGAGGGAGGCGCTGACGATGCAGTAGTAGGTTTTACCGACGCCGTAGCGCGGGTGCGAGATCAGATTGGCGAAATCGCCGTCGTTGGTCAGGATCAGCAGGCCTTCGCTGTCCTCGTCCAAACGGCCGATGGGATAGACCCGCGAGGGCGTGAGCGGATCCACCAAGTCGCACAGGCGCGTGCGATGCTCGCGGCGGTCGTTGGTGCAGATCACGCCGCGCGGCTTGTTGAAGAGATAGTAGAGCCGGCGCACCGGCTTGATGCGCACGCCGTTGACGCGCACTTCGTCGCCTTCCTTCACGCGCGCGCCGGGCTGGCCGACGATCTCGCCGTTGATGCTGACGGCGCCTTCGAGCACCAGCTGGTCGCACTTGCGGCGCGAGTCCACGCCTTGCTCGGCAAGCCAGCGGTTGAGGCGCATCGGCTCGCCGGCGCCGCCCTCGTCCTCGGCGCGGCGCAGCGCGGCGCCTTCGCGGCCGATGCCCTCGCGCGGCGAAGCCGAAGCGGAAATGAAGCCGGCCGCGTCGCGGCGGGTGCGGGGGCGCGGCTTGGGCCGCGCGCCGGAGAAGGAGCGGCGCTTGCGCATGTCAGAGAGCGGTGCCTTCGAGGATTTCGAGCGGCTCGGCGCCGCCGACGAGCCGGAAGGCCGCGAGGCTGCCCGGAATGAGAGCGACGTCGCCGAAGGCGACGGAGAGCGGCGTGAAGCCGGCGCCGTCCGCGGACTCGATGCGGCCGGAGCCGCCGGTCACCGCGAGCACGCGCGCGAATCCCTCCGTCGTGCGGCGGCCGCCGGCGCCGTCGGCACGCAGCGCGGCGAGGCGGAAGTAGTCGCAGCGCGCCAGTTCGGATTCCTGCAGGCCGGCGCCGGCCGGGAACGCGGCGCGGCGCGCGGCGCCGGGCCCGAGCGCGTGATCCACGACTTCGAGCGCCTGACGCAGATGCAGCGGGCGCGGCTTGCCGTCGAGGCCGGGCCGGTCCCAGTCGTACATGCGGTAGGTCACGTCGCTGGTCTGCTGCATCTCGCAGAGCACGACGCCGCCGCGGATGGCGTGCGTCTGCCCGGCGGGCACGAAAATGCAGTCGCCGCGGCGCACGGGAACTTCGTGCAGGTGATCGCGCACGCGCGCGTCGCCGGCCTGCGCGGCGAACAGCGCGGGATCGGTGCCGGCCTTGAGTCCGCAGATGACGGTGGCGCCGGGCGCGGCGTCGAGCACGTACCAGGCCTCGGTCTTGCCGACGCCGGTCGGCGATTTCGGCCCGTCGGGCGGGTGGATCTGCACCGAGAGGTCGTCGCCGGCGTCAATCAGCTTCACCAGCAGCGGAAAACGGCCGTCGGCGGTGGTGCGCGAGCGGCCGAGCAGTGCGGGAGCGTGCTCCTGCATCAGCGCGCGCAGGCTGACGCCGTCGCAGGCCCCGCCGCGGACCGCGGTTTCCTCGCCGGGATAGTCGGAAAGCTCCCAGGTCTCGCCCAGCGGCCCGGCGAAGGGCGGCTTGAGGCCCAGCTGCGGCGCCAGACGCCGGCCGCCCCACACCTTCTCCTTCAGAAGCCGGCGGAAAAGCAGCGGTTCGCAGGGGGCGGACCGGGTCATGAGCCCCGGATTGTACCGGTCCGAGCCTCTATCTCAGGCTTTCCTGCACGCGGCCGAGCCAGCGATCCCGCTCCGCCGCGGTCCAGCCGCCGGCTTCGTTGCAGAAAGTGAAACGGCCGCCGGTCACGGCGCGCACCGCGGGCGCCGCAACCAGTTCGCCGTCCACGAAGATGCCGAGCGGGCCTTCGACGGAGACGGCGGTGAAGGCTTCGAAGCGCGGCGCCTCGTCGGCAGCGAGGGTGAGGGTGATGGCGGGGTGACCCTGCTCGTCCGTCGTGGCAGTGGCTGCCTCGAGCGCGAAGCGGCGCGGCGGCCCGAACCAAGCCTCCTGCCCCTGCACCGTCACTTTCATCGCGCCTGGATCGCTCTCCGCGCATTGTGCGCGGAAGACGAGGCCGCGCGCTTCGGGCGCGACGCCGTCGCCGCATCCGACGATCAGCAACGGCAGCAGAAGACACGCAGCGCGCATGCGAAGATCCTACTCGGCGTCGGGGCGGACGCCGTCGGGATCCAGCGCCAGCCACAGCTGATCGGCGCGGCGCTGCAGCGTTCCGCGCACCTCCACCGGCTCGCCGAGGAACGGGAGGACCTGCGCGGCGGCGCTGGCGCCGGCGGCGTCCGTGAGCAGATAGGTCTGGTTGGGGCCGCCCGCGGGGTCGCGGGTGATGAGCAGCGGCGGAATGCCGCCGCGCACGCAGAGCGTGGCGCAGGCCTTGTGGGCGCGGCCCTCGCCGGGCTTCATGGCGCCGTGCCAGCACTTGGAGTCGAGGATTTCGCCGCGCAGGACCACCGGGCCGAAAACCACCGGCTCGGGCGGCGGCCAGGCTTCCTCCGGCTTGCCGCTGCGGATCATTCCTTCGTGCCCGTCCATCAGTTCCAGGATGCGGCGGCCCTCCCGCTCGAGCGGATAGCCGCGCACGATGCAGTAGCCATTGTCAAAGAAGTCGCTCACGGAGGCGCCGCGCTTGCCAATGCCGGTCAGCAACAGCGCTTCGATGCTCCCGTCTTCGGCGCGTACTTCCACCATGGGGTACGGCTCGCAGCGCACGACGCCCATGACGCCCAGCAGCTGGCCGGTTTCCCAGGTGCCCGATCCAGGCGGCTTCATCAGCAGCAGAGTGAGGCCGCAGATCAGCACCATGCTCCAAAGGATGGCCGGGGCCACGCGGCGCAGGAAGATGCGGTGGGCGCGCGGCAGTGGCCGGTAGCCGACGTAGAAGTCGTCGGGCGGCGCGCTCATGGGGCCTCTGGCGGCAGGGCGGCGGGCGGGGTTGCGGTGCCTGGCGCCAGCGCGCTCGGATCGAGCAGGATGCGGCCGCCCTCGACCTTCAGCCGGTACGTAGGAATGCGGTCGGTGAAGGGCGGCGGCGACTGGCCGTTGTGCGGCTGAAATTGATAACCGTGCCACGGGCACGTGATGCAGCCGTCCACGATGCGCCCCTCCCCCAGCGGACCGTTCTGGTGCGGACAGACGTTGCTGACGGCGTGGAGCTGGCGGCCGTTGCGGAAGATGGCGACGCTCTCGGCGCCGGGCGGATCCACTATGCGCGCGCAGCCGTCGGCGATGCCGTCGGCGGGGCCGGCGTCGAGCCAGGCGACGTCGGCGGCCAATGTCAAAGAGCGGCGGCGCGCCTCGCGCAGGCCCGCGACGAAGTGCAGGCTGCCCAGTCCACCGGCGCCGAGCAGCAGCAGGGCCGGGAACACGGCGCTCGTCTGATCCTGCAGCGCGCCGAACGCGACGTGCATGAGAGTCAGCGCGTAGCCGACGTAGACCAGCATGTGCAGGGCCTTCCACAGTCCAGAGCCGAGATTCGTCAGCCAGAAGTCGTGGCTGGTGGAGGCCATCAGGAAAAAAATGAGCAGCGCAAAGAAGCCCAGCACCTCGAAGGGCATCGCGCCGGTGCGCAGCGCCGCGGGATAGCCGGCGAGCACTGCCTCCGGCGCCGGCTGCACGCCGAATCCGCCGTAGAAGCCGGTCACGAGGATCAAGTGGACCAGCGCGAGCAGGAAGCAACTCACGCCAAGATGGCGGCGGTTGTAGAGAAGAGGCGCGAAGCGCGGATCGAAGCGCGCCAGCGGGCCGATGGCGAGCAGCACGTGCAGCAGGATGAGCGCGCAGGTGCCGAAGGCGCGGATCAGCAGGATTTCGTCGCTGAATCCGTTCGGCGCGGGAAACAGCAGTTTGCCGCCCGCGTAGAACAGCAGCAGGTAGCCCACCACGCCGCCGGCCAGGATCAGGTCGTAGACCTTCTTGTGGCGGTTCCACTGCACGGGCACGTAGACCTGGCTCATGCGAGGCGATGCGCCCAGGCCCAGGCCAGCGCCGCCGTCAGAGCCGGCGCCAAGAGCAGCCAGATCAGCAGGTGCGCGCGGCGGTGGGCGCGCTTCACGACGCCCTCCGCGCAGCGCGCAGCCACTTCGCGAGTAGCAGCGGCCACAGCGCCGCGCAGCCGGGCAGGATCAGCAGCCGGAAACCCAGCGCCGACTGCGCGGCCGCCGGATCCACGCGGTTCACGCCGCGCGCGACGAAGGGAATGCCCACAGCCAACCCGGCGGCGAGGTAAAGGCCGAGCGCCGTCAGCAGCGGGGCGACCCAAGGCATGGGAAGGATTATGCCGCGCGCCACGCCGGCGGGTGTTCAGGGTTGGGCCATCACGATCCGCTGGCTCTTGACGCCCGCGGTCAACAGGGCCTGGCCGCTCCAACCGTCTGAGGTCCAGAAGCGGAACGTGTAACTGCCGAGGGGTGAGCCACTGGCATAGAAGGTGTTTTCATAGAATCCGAATTCAAAGAAACTTGGCTCCCTGAGCTTGAACCAGCTCTGTTCGGTGCCTGCATCGCCTCCCGGTGCGCGTGTGCGTGGACCATCCAACACGTCCCACTCGACCGAGTTCATGGCGGGAAAGGGTGTCCCATCGGCGAGCACGAGTGCGACGGAGAGAGTCGCTCCAGGCTGAAGCGTGATCGCTAGGGGCTGCTGCGCATCTTCTGGGACAATCGGTCCGACCACGTGATGGGCCAATCTGCGAGTCGGCATGATTTGCAGTCGCACCTCGTCGCCACGGTTTCCTGGGACCGCCAGGCGGAAGCTCCCATCCTCGGCGGTACGGACTTGGAGCTGATCCTCCGCAGTCTCGACTTCGACGAGTGTGCCCGGCAAGGGCAATCCATCGGGGGCGAGGAGGACTCCTTCGACTAGGCGGCCGAGAGGCAGAAGTACGGATGCCTCGGACTGCTCGACCGACACGACCTGCGTCTCGGTGCGCCCGAAGAAGTCATGCCGCGCGTTTACCTGCCATGGTTCTCGAGTCGCCATCACCCACTTGGTCCAGCCATCGGCGCCCGTGAATTGCTCTAGGCTGCGGCGGCCCTGGATCTGCCCATGCTCGAGGCGATCACTGGGATCCGATCCATATGCCGGCCAGATGCTGACTCGCGCTCCCTCGATCGGCCGGCCGAGTTCATCGGCCACGTGAACGCGCAGCGGACGGCCTGCGGCGAGCACGAGTTCGATGCCGGACACTTCGGCATTCGCTGCGACGTTGGCTCCGACCTCGAATGCTCGCGTCGGAGCCATTCCCTCTGCACGAGGCACGAGCAGCAGCCGACCACTCTCTGAGAAGGCGGGCTCGACTCGGAACATCCCCTCGGCGTCCGCCGCCACCGTAAAAGCAGGATCCGGACCGTTTGGTCCCATCTCACTCCCGCCCTGCCAGAGGTCCACCCAGGCTCCGGAAACCGGGAACCCGCGCTCGTCGACGATTCGTCCTTGCACGGCGCCTTGCAATGGCGCAAGAAGCGCGTCTTTCCGAACCTCCGAGCTGACGGTCTGCCAATTGAACAAATTGGTTGCCGAGTGGTAGCGGCCGGGTGCCGCCAGGGTCACCATGGCGCGGCTCGCAGGCTGAAGGAAGCGGTGCCGAACCTCGCCATTCACGTCACTGGCCAGTTCCGCCCGCTCGAGCGTCCGATCGTATTCGTCGTGCGTTCTCAGCTCGACCGACGCTCCGGAGATGGGAGCTTGAGAATGCAGATCGCGAATTGTCAGTATGAAATCGAATCCGTCCGAGCCAGCCTCCTCGCGCTCAATCTCTCCGGCGACAAGTCCTGAGCCGGGCGGCGATGTCGGATCGCCCGTGTCGGCAGCCGCGCCGGCTGCCGTGGTTACAGAAGGAAGTGCGACAACGGGCGTTCCAGGGGCGCCGTCGACGTTCCAGAATTCTGCAAACACGACGGTCGCAGTCACTGTCAACACGACGACGGCTGCGAGCGCCACCGGCACCGCAATCGACGTGCTGCGAGCCAGCAGCAACAATCCCGCCGCCCAGTGCGCCGCCGGCGCGCGGCGCTCTAGGTGCGCTCGCAGCATCGCGCGCGCCTGCCGCAGCCGCTTTTCGATGGCGCGCTTGTCGCAACCATCCTCGGCGGCGATGCGCCCCAGGCTCCAGCCTTCGAAATAGTGCAGGAAAACGGCGCGCCGGTAGGGATCTGGCAGATTGCGCAGGGCCTCGCTCAGCGCCTCGTGCGTCTCCATCTGCTGCAGAATCTCCTCCTCGGAAGGCCCGCCGCCTGAGCGCGGCTGCCGCGCCGTGAAGCGCTCCTGCTGACCCTTCAGCCGGCCCTCGTCGGCCACCCGGTTCTTCATCACCCGCGCGAACCATCCGCGCCAGGACCCGGCCTGAGCCGGCCCCGCCCGCAGGGCCTTGACCCAGGCATCCTGCGCCAGATCGTCGGCGCGGTCGGCGTCGCGCACCAGGGCGCCCGCCAGGCCGCGCACCCAGTGCATCCGCTGCAGCAGATCGCGCAGAGCGAGTTCGTCGGGAGTTTCCATGCCTACCCTGACGGGAAGCTCCCAGCCTACCCGCCTCGATTTTTTCAGCCCCGCCGCAGATCCTCGACCGGCAGGGTGTGGGTGGCGCGCGGGCGCTGGCCGGCAGCGCGCATCAGGGCGCGCCAGGCGGGGCCGTGGGCGGGCTCGCGCGGGCGCAGCTTGAAGGCGATGAGATGCGCGAATTCGTGAATCACCACCTTGCGCATCTCGGCCGGGTGGCGCGCCAGCAGCACCGGATTCAGCTCCACGGTCCCGGTCTTGAGGAAGGCGCGGCCGATCGTCGTGCGCAGGCGCGGATTCCAGCGCCAGCGGAAACTGCGGCGCCAGTCGGGCCGGCCCCAGGCCGCCATCGCCTCGTCCACCACGGCCTCGACCGCGTCCGGCGGCCAGTCGCGCAGCAGCTCCGCGATGCGGCGCTGCTCGCGCTGGACCAGCTCCGGCGTGTTCACGCTTCGACCGCGCGCCCGCCGATCCAGACGCGCTGCACTTCCAGGCCCGCCGCGCCGCGCAGCAGCACGAAGTCCGCGCGCAGGCCCGGCGCGAGGCGGCCGCAATCGCCGAAGAATGCGCCCGGCGTCTCACAACCCATGCGGATGGCTTGCGCTTCGTCCAGCACCGCGTCGCGCACGCAGCGGTGCAGCAGGAGCGGCAGCGGATCAAGCGTGCCGGAGAGCGCGTCGTTCGAGTCCACGGCCACCGCGCCGCTGCGGTGCAGGGTCTTGCCGCCGCTGACGAACTCCTGCGCCGGAAGACCGGTGTGAGAGAGACAGTCGGACTGCGCCATCAGGCGCGGCGCGAGGGCGGCGCAGCCGGCCCACAGGCGCAGCGTTTCGGGCGCGACGTGGATCTGGTCGGGAATCACGCCGGTCCACGCAGCGCGGCCCTCCATGGCGAAGCCGATCGGCCCCGGCTCGCGCGCGGCCAGAGGCAGCACGCGGTTGCCGAGGTGCGTGACGGCCACGTCGCCGTTCGCGGCGAGGGCCTCGCAGTCCAGATAGGTGGCCTGCGTGTGGCCGATCGAAGGCGTGACGCCCGCGGCGCGCAAGGCTTCGGCGGCGTCGAGCGCGCCGGGAAGCTCGGGCGCAATGGTGCTCATCTTGAGCCAGCCGCCGCAAGATTCGACGAAGCGGCGCGCAGAGACGGCACCGGGCTCCTGGATGCCGTCGGCGGGCAATTGCCCGCGATACTCGTTGCTGATGAACGGGCCCTCGACGTGCCAGCCGGCCGCGCGCGCCACCGCCGTCGATTTCGTGCGCTCCTGCCAAGCGTCCCAGGCGCGCGCCGCTTTGCGCATCTCGGCCGGCGGACGCGGGTAGAAGCCGGCCAGGAAGGTTGTCACACCTGCCGCCGCCGCCGCGCGCGTGAGACGCTCCAGGTCCTCCGCGTCCCCCCCCCCGCAATCCACGCCGGCGAAGCCGTGCAGCAAGGTGTCCACGAAGCCGGGCGCGACGCGCGCAGTTCCCAAGTCTTCCAACTGCGCGGCCAGAGTCCGCGGCGGCGCTCCTGCCTCGACGCGCTGCAGCTTGCCGCGGCTCCACGTCATCCAGCCGGGCGTGAAGCGGCCTTCCAGCCACAGCTGCGCGCGGATGCCGGTCACTCGGGCTTGTGCCACCAGTACAGAGAGGTGCTGCCGTAATCGCGCCGCTCGATGCCGGGCAGGCGCGCGGATTCCTCAGCCGAAAGGATACCGCGCGGCGTGTGCACGACGGCAACGCCGCCCGGCCGCAGGCGCTCGGCCAGCTCGCAGAACAGGCGCCACACTTCCCGCCGGCCGGAGCCGCCGGCCTCGAAGGCGGCGTAGGGCGGATCGAAGAAGAGCAGGTCGGCCGCGGCCGGGCCGGGCTCCATCTGCTCCAGCCGCGCCACGAAGCGGTGGGCGTCCACGCGCAGAATGAGCACCCGGTCCGCCACGCCCAGCGTGCGCGCGTTGATCTCCAGCTGCGCGGCGGCCTTCGGGTTCAGCTCCACCGCCACGACCCGCTCGGCGCCGCGCGACACCGCCTCGAGGCCGAGAATGCCGCTGCCGGCGTAGACGTCCCACACCACCGCGCCCGCCACCAGCCCGCGCAAATGGTTGAAGACGCCGACGCGCGCGCGCTCGACCAGCGGCCGCGTGGCGGCGACCGCCGGCACCTTCAGCTTGCGCCCGCGGTGCTCGCCTTCGGTGATGCGCAGCATGCGGGGCTAAGATATCGCGGCATGCCGCGCTTGCACGTCAACATTGACCACGTGGCGACTTTGCGCCAGGCGCGCCGCGGCGCCGAGCCGGATCCGGTGGCCGCCGCCGCCGTCTGCGAACGCGCCGGCGCCGCCGGCATCACC
>CAYVPL010000035.1:0-15671 GCA_964453755.1 uncultured Planctomycetales bacterium | reverse complement strand
GCTCGCCAATCACGGCGGCGTCGGGCCGTCCGCGCGCGGCCAGCACCTCTTCCATGCCGCGATTGGTGGTCTCTTCCAGAGCGTTGAAGGCGAGGCGCAGGCGGAAGCCGCCGCGCGCGCCGGCCGCGAGCCAGGCGCAGGCGGCCGCCATCATCGCGGCGACGCTGGCCTTGGCGTCGTTGGCGCCAAGACCTGTGAGACGATCTTCCTGCCATTCGACGCGCCAGGGATCGGCGCTCCACGACGCTCCGGCCGGCACGGTGTCGAGATGGCTGCACAGCATCAGCACCGGCCCGCGCTCGGGCCCGGCCTCGGCGATGACGCTGGCGCCCGCGCGCGCAACATCGAAGCCCGCGCCCGCCAGACGCGCCGCCACCTCCGCGCCCAGGGCCGCTTCCTCGCCGGAAGCGCTGGGCACGGCGACCAGATCGCGCAGCAGGCTGGCGGCGTCCACGGTCAGGCGCCGGCGGACGCGCTGAACGCCGCGGCCGCCGCCGGCGCCGTGTGCGGCTCGCGCGTGATCATGGTGCCTGCGCCGTGGTTGGTGTAGAGCTCGACCAACAACGCCTGCGGATCGGTGCCGCCGAGCACGTGCACGCGCTCGACGCCGCCGGTCAGCGCGCGCTCGATGGCGGCGGCCTTCACCAGCATGCCGTCGCGCAGCGAACCGGCCTTGCGCAGTTCGCGCAGTTCCTCGAGCGAGAGCACGGAGAGCAGCGAGCGCGGGTTGGCCGGATCTCTCAGCACGCCGGCCGCGCCGGTGACGAGCACCATCTTGGCCGCGCCCAGCGCGATGGCCAATTCGGCGGCCAGCACGTCGGCGTTGACGTTGAGGAAGCCGCCAAGGCCGTCGCCGGCCGGCGGGCAGATGACCGGCACGTCGCCGTTGTCGAGCAGCGCGCGCAGCGGGCTGGCATCCACCGACACCAGATCGCCGACGTCGCCGAAGTCCACGACGCCTTCGGTGGTCTGCATCGGCGCGCGCTTGCGCGCCACGGCGATGCCGGCCGAGGCGGCGCACACGCCGACCGCCGGCGCTCCGGCCGCGGTGAGCGCTGCGGCGACTTCGCCGTTGATTTCGCCGGCCATGCTCATGCGCACCGCGCGCATCGCGATCGGGGTGGTGACGCGGCGGCCGTCCACCTTGCGCACTTCCTCGCCGAGCGCGCGCTGCAGTTGATCGGCCTGCGGACCGCCGCCGTGCACCACCACCGGCAGCGCGCCGAGCGCGTGCACCGTGGCCAGTTGGGCGGCAAAGGCCTCCAGATCCTTGCGGCGCTCCAGGCAGGAGCCTCCGACTTTGACGATCAGGATGCGCCCGCGCTGCAGGCGGATGTGGGGAGCGGCAGTGACGAGTTCGATCATCGGTGGCAATGGGGAGATGGTCAGGCGAGAACTTGTTCGAGCAGCGCGGTCTGGCCGTGCAGGCGATTCTCCGCCTGCTCGAGCACGGCGCTGGCCGGTCCGTCGAGCACCGCGTCGGTCACGATGACGTTGCGGCGCACGGGCAGGCAATGGAAGAAGCGCGCGCCGGGCGCGAGCCACTCCGGCGTGACGCACCAGTCGCGCAGTCCGGCGCGGAACTCCGCTTCGGCCGCGGCGTCGCCCCAGTGGCGCAGGCTGGAGTAGGACTTGGCGTAAACCACGGCGGCGCCGGCGAGCGCGGAGGCGCGGTCGTGCGTGACCGTCAGGCGGCCGCCCGACGCGGCGGCGAGGCGGCGCGCCTCGGCCAGCACCGTTTCGTGCAGTTCGAGGCCCGGCGGGTGCAGCAGCACGACGTCCATGCCGCGCTGCGCGGCCATGCAGAGCGTGGAATTCGGCACGGCCTGGGGCAGCGGCTTCGGATGCCAGGCCCAGGTCAGCACGAACTTGGCGCGCTGCGGCACCTTCAGTTGATCGAGCGTGGTCCAGTCCGCCAGCGCCTGGCAGGGATGCCAGAGCGCGCTCTCCATGTTGACGACGGGAACGCCGGCGTGACGGCGGAAGCCGTTGAGCAGGGGATCGGCCAGATCTTCGGCCAGACTGCGGAAGGTCGCGAAGGAGCGCAGACCGAGCACGTCCACGTAGCGGCCCAGCACGGCGGCGGCTTCGCGCACGTGCTCGGCGGCGGCGCCGTCCATCACCGCGCCGTCGGCCGTTTCCAGGGTCCACAACTTGTCGCCCTGCAAACTCACGAGATCCAGGCGCAGCTTGGCCGCGGCGCGTTGGAACGACGCCTGCGTGCGCAGCGAAGGATTCAGGAACAGCAGGCCGAGCGCGCGGCCACTGAGATTGGCAGGCTGCGAACCGGCGCGCAATTCGAGGGCGCGCGCCGCAAGCGCAGCGACTTGCGCGGCGGGCAGATCGCCGAGGTGGTAGAGGCCGCGCAGAGCGGCGCGAGAGGCGACGGCGGGCGTCACGGGAGCAGGTGGGGATCGGCGAGGACTTCGGGCAGCCGCTGCGCTTGCTGCGGCGTGAGCGTGAGAGGAGGGCAGAGGCGCAGCACCTGCGGATCGTCGCAGGTGCCGGCGAGAATGCCGCGACCGAGCAGGGCGTCGCGCAGCCGCGCGGCGCTGACGCCCGGCTGCAGTTCGAGGCCGAGCAAGAGGCCGGCGCCGCGCACGCGCAGCACCGGGCCGGCGCCGGCGGATTGCGCGAGCACGGCGGAGGTGGCGCGCACGTTCGCGAGGAAGCCGGGCGCGGCGATGCGCTGGGCCACGTGCGCCGCCGCGGCCAGCACCAGCGGGCCGCCGCCGAAGGTGCTGCCCAGCGCGTTGCCGGGAACTTGTGAGATGGCGTCCGCGCGCGCGACCGTGAGGCCGACCGGCAGGCCGCCGCCGGCGCCCTTGGCGGTGGTGAAGAGGTCCGGCAGGACGCCGTAGTGCTGGCCGGCCCAGGGCGCGCCGAGGCGGCCGCTGCCGGTCTGCACTTCGTCGTAGATCAGGAGCGCGCCGTGCGCGTCGCAGGCGGCGCGCAGCGCGGCGAGAAATCCGGCCGGAGGATCCACCACGCCGGCCAAGGATTGGATCGGCTCGAGAATCACGGCAGCCGTGCGATCGTCCACCTCCGCGACGGAACCCCAGGCCGCGCGCGCGACTTCGAACGGAGGATCGCACCACTGCTTGCCGTCGGTGACGGCGCCGGCGCCGGCGGTGCGCCCGTGGAAGGCGCCGCGGAAGGCGACGACGCGCTGTCGTCCGGTGGCTTTGAGCGCCAGCTTCAGCGCATTCTCGTTGGCCTCGGCGCCGCTGTTCGAACAGAAGACCTGCCAGGAGCCGGCGGGCAGGTTCTGCTCGAAGGCGGCGAGGAATTGCCGGCGCGGCTCGTGGTCGAGCAGATTGGTGGCGAAGGACAGACGCTCCCACTGGCGCGCGATCACGGCGCCCAGCGCCGGATCCCCGGCGCCGAGCGTGTTCACGCAGTGGCCGCCGTAGAGATCGAGCAGGCGGCTGCCGTCGCGCAGGAGAATTTCACAGCCTTGCGCGCCGGCCACGTCGAGCGGCAGGCGCTTGTAAGCGGGAAACTCGGCGAGCGAGGGCGCGGCGGAGAGGGCGGCGGATGTCATGTCAGAAGCCGAGGCCGGCGAGCGGCAAGCCGGAAGTTTCGGGCAGGCCGAGAGCCAGGTTCAGGCATTGCAAAGCCTGGCCGGAGCCGCCTTTGATGGTGTTGTCGATCACGCAGAAGGCGTGCAGCACGCCTTCGCGCACGCCGACGCTGAGGTCGGCGCGATTGGAGCCGGTGACGGCGCGCAGTTGGGCTTGGCCGCCTTCGAGCACGCGCACGCAGGCGGCTTGCGCGAAGGCCTGGCGGTATGCGTCGCGCGCCGCTTCCGTGGTCAGCGGACGGACCAGCGGCAACGCGGCCGCGAGGTGGATGCCACGGCTGAAGGGGCCGGAGCAGGCCACGAAGTGCAGCGGCGGCGGCGCGCCAAAGTTGCGGCGCGCGCCGAGTTCCTGCTCGTGCCGGTGTCCGTCCCAGGCGTAGGCCCAGAGATTGTCATGCCGGTGCGGATGGTGTGTGGCGGGCTTCGCCTGCGCGCCGCTGCCGCTCGAGCCGGTGATGCCGTGCGCGATCCAGGGCTTGCCTGCGTCGAGCAGTCCGGCTCGCGCGGCCGGCACGATGGCCAGCTGCAGCGCGGTGGCGAAGCAGCCGGCGGCGGCGATGCGGCGCGCGCCCGCGGCCACCGGATGCAGTTCCGGCAGGCCGTAGCTCCAGGGCGCGGGGTCGTCGGCGGCGGGCAGGCGGAAATCGGCAGCGAGATCCACCACCGTGAGCGCGTCGGCGGTGCGGCCGAGGCGCGCGGCGAGGGCGGCCCAGGCCGGCGCGGATTCGCCGTGATTCAGCGCCAGCACGAGCGCGGCCGGACCGCGCGCGAGCGCCGCGGCGAGATCGTCCGCCAGACGGTCCATGTTGCGCAGTTGACCGGCTTCGGCCAACTGCGGATGAGAATCGCCGAGCGCACCTTCGGCGCCGCGCGAGTAGGCGCCAGCCAGGCGCAGCGTCGGATGCGCGGCGAGCAAGCGCATGAATTCGCCGGCCAGCAAGCCGCGCGCCCCAGCCAGGTAGACCGGCGTGGCGGTCTTCATGAAATCGTGACCGGCTCCTTGATGCCGAGAGCCGAGACCACGGCGCGCACCAACTGCTTGCCGCTCTTGAGCGCATTCCAGGCCGGGAAACCCATTTCTTCGCGGCAGAAGCGCTGGCCCACCGGCGAGTCGGTGACCGGACCGCTGACCACCGCGGGCTTGAGATTCCAGCGCTCGCGCAAGAGTTGCACCGCGCCCCACACGCCGACCGGATCCTGCGCGCACAGCACCATGGCTGTGATGGAGCCGCGGAAGCCCGGATCGCTGAGCAGCGCGCGCACGCCGTAGGTGCCGAGCAGGCCGTCGCCCAGCTCCAGCACGATGACGTCCGGCTCGCTGGCGGCGAGGTGCGCCACCAGCGAGTGGCCGGCGGCGACGGCGTTGGCGTCGTTGGTGGTGACGACGCCGAAGTCGGTGAAGAGGGACACCGGCGAGGCGCCGCTGTCTTCCATCTGCAGAATGTCGCGGCGCAGCGACACGCCGGTCATCTTGCCCGCAGCCACTTTGAGGTTGCGCGCGCTGAGGCCGGCGACGATCACCGCCGCGGCGGTGGTCTTGCCGGCGTCCATCGACGTGCCCGCGAGAACGACGATCGGCGGCAGCTTGGCCGGCAGCGGCGCCGAGGGCAGCGCGCCGGCGGCGATGTTGGCGGTGACGCCGACCCGCTGGCCGAGGTGGGGGAAGTGCAGGATGGCGCCGAGCACTTCCAGCTCGAAGGGCGAGCCCAGGCCCGGCACGGAGCTCGCGCCCGTGCCGATCACGCCGCCCAGATTGAGCAGCTGCAGCTTGTCGCCGACTTCGACGGTGTCCGGCACGCGGCCGGCGAAGCCGTGCAGGGCGTCGCGGTGGCCGAGCGCGCCGGCGATGACGTCGCCGGGCTGCAGCGCGACCATGCGCCCGTGCAGGTTCTCGAGCGTGTTGTAGGTGGTCTTCGCCGTCAGCACGCGGCAGGCGAGCACGGTGCCGGGCACGGCCGGAATGTCCGAGCCGACCACGGCATGGCGCCCGATCTGCAGGCGCGCGGTGACGGAGGCGATTTTGTCAAGCAGAACGCGTGTCATCGGGCGGCTCCCTGAGCGGCGTGGGCGGCGCGGGCGTAGAGGCGCGCCGGCTCAGCCCAGACGCGGGCGAGCCCGCGCGGGCCGGCCGGATCGGCGCCGGCGGCCGGGCGCTCGCCGTACTTGGCGTCGCTGGCGGCCATCATCGAGAAGGGCGAAGTCAGACCGGTCACGAGAGCGCGGCCGTGCGAGCAGTGCACCGCGGCTTCGCCGGTGACGTGCTCCTGCGTGGACGCGAACAGCGCCTCGAGGTTGCGCATGAGCGGGTCGAAGAAGCGGCCCTGGTGCAGCATGCGGCCGTATTGGTCGCCGAGCTGGTCTTTGACGATGCGCTGGTCCTCGGTGAGCACCAGCTTCTCGAGCTCGCGATGCGCCGAGAGCAGCACCTCGGCGGCGGGCGCCTCGTAGCCGATGCGGCCCTTGATGCCGAGCACGGTGTCGCCGAGGTGATAGCCGCGGCCGACGCCGGTGGCGCCGGCCTCGTGATTGAGGCGCTCGATCATGGCTACGGCGTCCACGGCCGCGCCGTCGAGCGCGACCGGCACGCCCTGCTCGAAGCGCACGCGGAAGGTGCGCTCGGCCTGGGCGTCGCGCGTCCAGCGCCAAGCGGATTCGGGCAGCGGCTCCTTGGAGTCGAGGGTTTCGCCGCCGCCGATGGTCAGGCCCCACAGGCCGGCGTTGACCGAATAGCGGCCTCCGGCGGGCGGCACGGGCAGATTCCGCTCCTTGAGCCAATTCATTTGCTCGGCGCGCTCGCGCGGCTCGTCGCGGATCGGGGCCAGCACCTTGAGGCCGGCGGCGACGATCGCCAGGGCGGACTCGAAGCGCACTTGATCGTTGCCGGCGGCGGTGCAGCCGTGGGCGAGCGCATCGAAGCCGTCGCGCTGCGCCTCGCGCGCGAGCACGGCGGCTTGCAGTCCGCGTTCCGCGCCGACGGAGAGGGGATAGGTGCCGCCCCGGCGCACGTTGGCGGCCAAGAGCCAGCGCAGCACGCGGTCGAACATTTCGCCGCGCGCGTCCACGAGCCGGTGGGACTTGGCGCCGAGCGCGAGCGCGCGGCGGTGCAAGTCGGCGCGCTCGGCATCGTCCATGCCGCCGCAGTCCACGGTGCAGGTGTGGACTTCGTGGCCCTGGGCAGCGAGGTGCGCCGCCAGGAAGGAGGTGTCGAGGCCGCCGGAGTAGGCGAGGAGGATGCGCATGGGGGCGAGAGTGGGTTGGGCGGGGCTCACAGCAGCGCGCCGACGCGCTCGCGGATGGCGCGAGCGGCTTTGCGTTGTTCGACGGCGATGAAGATGGTGTCGTCGCCCGCCAGCGTGCCGGCCATGCCGGGAATGGCTTCGGCCTCGAGGGCGCGCGCGATCGCGCTGGCGGAGCCCGGCTCGCAGGCGATGATCAGCAGGTTGGGACCGGCGTCGCGCAGGCCGCGCAAGAGCGGCCGCAGCGAGTCGAGCGGCGTGACGCGCTGCGCCTCGGCCAGGTGGTAGGCGCCGTCCTGCTTGACCGCGCCGAGCGCGCGCAGGTCCCGGGACAGCACCGGCTGCGAGGTCCGCACCCCGCGCCGCTTCAGGGCGAGGGCGAGCTCGGCCTGGGTGGCGGCGCCGGACTCGCGGAGGATGTTCGCGAGGAGGGCGCGCCGGGCGGCGGGGGTGTCCAAGGGGACATCATCGGATATGAATAAGTATTCGTCAATAGCGAATAATATTCTAGGCGGCGGATCGCCTGCCGCCCCGCGCTCAGGGCTCCTTCCGCGTCATGCGCGCCAGCTCGTCTTCACCGAGCGGCTTCGCGTGCTTGACGCGGAAACTGTCGGCCCACTCCCGGTTGAAGTCGCGCTGGTAGCGCCAGTTCACCGCGAAGGTGAGGCACATGGCGATGAAGGCGCCGAGGCTGGCCAGCGCCATGTCCTTGTGCGCGTCCCACACGTCGCCTTGGGCGCCGACGTACGCCTGGCCCAGTTCGCCGCCGAAGCCCGCGGCGGCCGCCCACTCGAGCTGCTCGTAGAGCATCGAGGTGGACATGGTCAGATCGAGAGGCAGGAAGAAGCCCCAGAATCCTCGCACGTCGGCCACGCGCAGGAAGATCTCGCGCACCGGATAGGCCAGCAACAGGCCGTAGCTGAAGTGCACGATGCGGTCGAAGTGGTTGCGCTCCCAGCCGAACAAGCTGTTGAAGGTCCGGCCGGTGAGGGCTTCGAACCAAGCGTCATAGGGAACTTCCGAGTAGCTGTAATGCGCGCCGACCTCGTGCAGGCACAGGAAGAGGAAGATCAGGGTGTACGAAACGCGCGAGAACAGCAAGCGCCGGTGCAGGGCGAAGATCACGGCCGCGGCGGCGAAGACGAACACGTTCTCAACCAGCCAGATCGAGCGGTGCAGGGGCTTGATGGCCAGCGCCATCCACCAAGCCGCGAACACGAGGCTCAGAATCACCAGATACCGCCGGTGCGGCATGGCCATGGCCCCACTCTAGCCGCGGGAATTGGGCGCTATGCTGCCGGAATGAAACTCGCCTGCCTCGCGCTCCTCTGCTGCGCTGCGTGCGCGGATCGTCCGCAGGACGCGAGCCTGCAGCACACCGAGTTCTTCCTGCAGCACCGGGCGCACGAGATCCTCAAGACTGCGATCGCCGGCCAGGAGGGTTCGACCTTCGGCGAGGGGCACGGCGCCAGCAAGGGCGGCAATCGCGGCGAAGGTCACTTCCACGTCCAACTCGCCGGCGATCGGGAGATGCGCGCCGAACTGGTCGCGCTGTTGAGCGAGCAGATCGGCTCCGCCCTCGCCGACGAGGGGCTGAAGATTCGCGGCCGCGGGAATTGGTCAGGCGCTCTGGACGGGTTCTCCTACCGCTACAGCAACGAGAATTTGTTCGGCGCCATTCACGTGTACTCGGCCGTGACCGAGGGCGGCCTCGTCGAGATCCGCGGGCTGATCGAGGAATACCGCGAGGGTTGAGGCCGCCGGCTAGGATGTCCGATAGAGTCCTTGCCATGTCCGCCCGTTTGCGCCGCCTGTTCCTGACTCTTGCGCTCGTTTGCTGCGGCGCCAGCGCGCCCGCCCAAGAGCCGTCGGCCGTTGCGACGCCGTCGGCGCCGGACGCAGGCCATCAGAAAATGCTTGATCTGCTGCGCAAGGTGGACGCCGCCGCCAAGCGCGACAACCTCTATCTGGGCTACGACGTCGTGCACGAGCTGACCGCCAAGCTCGCCGCCGCGACGCCGGCTTTGCGCGGCACCGAGCGCTTCCAAACTCTGGCCGCCCTGGCTCTGGAGGAACTGCGCGTCGGTGCCGTGGACGACTCCATTCGCCACTACCAGGAAGCGCTGGCGGAAATTGACAAGGCCGTCGCCGCCGGGCAGATCGTGCCGCCTCGGGTGCTCGGCGAGGCCCACTTTCAACTGGGCGTGGCCTACATGCGGCAGGGCGAAGTCAACAACTGCTGCAATCTGCGCACGCCGGACAGCTGCATTCTGCCCATTCAAGGCGGCGGCATTCACACCGACCGCAGCAGTTCGCTCCAGGCGATCGAGCAGTTCCTCGCGACCTTGGCGGCCGTGAAGCCGGGCTCGCTGCTCGCCATCAAGGCGCGCTGGGCGCTCAACGTCACCAGCATGACGATTGGACAGTGGCCGCACGGCGTGCCGCTGGACCATCGGATCGCGCCGGAAGTTTTCGCCTCCAGCGCGCAGTTCCCGCGCTTCGTGGACGTGGCGCAGGCCAAAGGCGTGGCGCGCGAGGGTTTGTCCGGCGGCGCCGTGGTGGAAGATTTCACCGGCGACGGGCGCCTCGACTTGCTGGTCACCGACTCGGACACGGCCGCCGACCCGATCTACTTCGTCCAGACCGCCGACGGCGGGTGGGAAGACCGGACCGCAACCGCGGGGCTGACCGGACTCACCGGCGGCCTCAACATGGTGCAGGGCGACTATGACAACGACGGGGACGTGGACGTCTACGTCCTGCGCGGCGCCTGGTGGCGCGCCGACGGGCGCCATCCGAACTCCTTGCTGCAGAACGACGGCCGCGGCAACTTCCGCGACGTCACTTTCAGCGCTGGCATGGGCGAATTCCACGCGCCGACGCAGACTGCCGCGTGGGGCGACTACGACAACGACGGCGACCTGGACCTCTACGTGGGCAACGAGTCGGATCCGGAATGCGTCAGCCCCAGCCAGCTGTTCCAGAACCAGGGCAACGGCACCTTCAAGGACGTGGCCAAGGCCGCGGGCGTGACCAACGATCGCTACACCAAGGGCGTCGTGTGGGGCGACTTCAACGAGGATGGATTCGCCGACCTTTATCTCACGAACATGGCCGCCGACAATCGGCTCTATCTCAACCAGGGCGACGGCACCTTCAAGGACGCGGCCAAGGCCGCCGGCGTCACCGAGCCGATCAGCAGCTTCCCCTGCATCGCCTTCGATTTCAATCAGGACGGCCACCTGGACGTGTGGGCCAGTTCCTTCGGCAGCCCGACTTCGCCTCCGGACGTGGCGATCGTCGCCGCCAGTTATCTCGGCATTCCGCACAAAGGCGAGCAGCCCAAGCTCTATCAAGGCGACGGCACGGGGAAGTTCAAGGAGGTCGCGGCGCAATCCGGCCTCAAACTGGCCACCGTGCCGATGGGCGCCAACTTCGGCGACCTCGATTACGACGGCTACCCGGACCTCTACCTGGCCACCGGCTATCCGTTCTACGAAGGCTTGGTGCCCAACGTTCTCTATCACAATCAGCGCGGACGCGGCTTCGCCGACGTCACCACCGCCGCCGGCGTCGGCCACTTGCAGAAGGGGCACGGCGTGGCGCTGGCGGACATCGACGAGGACGGCGACCAGGATCTTTTCGTGCGCATGGGCGGCGCCTACCCCGGCGACGGCTACGGCAACGTTTACTTTGACAATCCGGGATTCGGCAACCACTGGCTCAAGATCGGCCTGGTGGGCAAGCAGTCGAATCGCTTTGGCGTCGGCTGCAAGATCGAGGCGGACGTCACAGAACAGGGCGCGGCGCGCACCGTGCACGGCACGATCGGATCCGGCGGCAGTTTCGGCTGCAATCCGCTGCGTCTCGAGCTCGGCCTCGGGCAAGCCGAGGGCCCGGTTCGGCTGCGCGTGCGCTGGCCGGCCAGCGGCACGGTGCAGGTCTTCGACGGCGTGCCGCTGGATGCGACGCTGCGCATCGAAGAATTCGCCGAGTCCTTCACCGTCGTGAAGCGCTGATGTCCGCCGCGCCGTCCTCGTCTGGAATCGCCGAGCGCGACTACGTGCTCGGCACGCACGACGAGGAGGTGCATCGCCTGGGCCTGCAGCATCGCGTGTGGCGGCCGACCGTGCTCGATTGCTGGCAGCGCTGCGGCATCGGAGCCGGCAGCCGCGTGCTGGACGTCGGAGCCGGACCGGGCTACGCCACGCTCGATCTCGCGGAAATCGTCGGCCCAGCGGGCCGCGTCGAGGCGGTCGAGCGCTCGGCGCGCTTCGCCGGCTTCGGCCGCGCGGCCTGCGCGGCGCGCGGACTGGCGCAAGCGGACTTCCACGAGCTCGACCTCATGACCGATCCGCTGCCGGCCGGCAGCTTCGACGCCTCCTGGTGCCGCTGGGTCGCGGCCTTCGTCTCCTCGCCGGAACTGCTGGTGCAGAAACTGGCCGCGGCGCTCCGCCCCGGCGGCCTCGCCATCTTTCACGAATACGGCGATTACCAGACCTGGCGCTTCGCCCCGCGGCGCGCTCCGCACGAAGAGTTCGTGCAGCAGGTCATGCGGACGTGGCGCGCTTCCGGCGGCGAGCCCGACGTGGCGCCCGCGCTGCTGCCGCTCCTGGCGCGGCACGGCTTCCGCGTGCGCGAAGCGGTACCGCGCGTCTTCTGCGTGCGGCCGCGCGACCCGATGTGGCGCTGGCCTGCCGCGTTCGTGGAGATCGGAATCGACCGCCTCGTGGCGCTCGGCGCCGCCGATCCAGCCTGGGCCGCGGCCGCGAAGCGCGACTTCGCGGCCGCCGAGGCCGATCCGGAGACGCGCATGCTGACGCCTCTGGTGCTGGAGATCGTGGCCGAGCGCCTCGGCGCTCCGGCGGCCTGAGCGCCGGACGGCAGCCGTCCGGGCCGGCATCCGCTATTCTCGGCGCGGGGCATGCACCGCACTCGACCGCCGGCGGTTGCCGCGCTGAAAGGCGCGGTCGGTCTGTTGCTGGCGCTGGGCGCCGCCGCCGCCGTGGCTCACGGCGACTCGGCCAGCCCCGCGCCGCCGGTCGACTTCAACCGCGACGTGCGCCCGATTTTGTCAGACCGATGCTTCGCCTGCCACGGTCCCGACGCCGGCAAGCGCAAGGCGAAACTGCGCCTCGATCAGCGCGCGGTGGCGCTGGACAAGGGCGCCATCGTGCCCGGCGACGCCGACGCCAGCGAATTGGTCCTCCGCATCCTCTCGGACGATCCCGAAGAGCAAATGCCGCCGCCGGAAACGCGGCAGCCGCTGAACGCCGCGCAGAAGGAGATTCTGCGCCGGTGGATTGACGAGGGCGCCGTCTATCAAGCGCACTGGGCCTACCTGCCGCTGCGCGCGCCGGAGCCGCCCGCAGTGCAGCGCGCCGGCTGGGTGCGCACGCCGGTGGACGCCTTCGTGCTGGCCCGCCTGGAGCGCGAAGGCTTGGCGCCGGCGGCGGAAGCCCGCGCGCGCGATCTGCTGCGCCGCCTGAGCCTCGATCTCATCGGTCTGCCGCCGACTCCGGCCGAATTGTCAGCCTTTCTCGCGGACGAGGCGCCCGGCGCCTATGAACGCCAGGTCGAGCGCTTGCTCGCTTCCCCGCACTTCGGCGAGCGCATGGCCGTGCTGTGGCTGGATCTGGCGCGCTACGCGGACACCGTCGGATATCACGGCGATCAGGGCATGAACGCCTTTCCCTATCGCGACTACGTCATTGACTCCTTCAACGCCGACAAGCCCTACGACCAGTTCACCCTCGAGCAATTGGCGGGCGACCTGCTGCCGAATCCCACGGAAGAGCAGCGGATCGCCACGGGCTTCAATCGCCTGAACATGGTCACGCGCGAAGGCGGCGCGCAGCCCGGCGAGTACCTGGCCAAGCACATGGCCGACCGCGTGCGCACCGTGAGCACGATCTGGCTGGGCTCGACCATGGGCTGCGCCGAGTGCCACGATCACAAGTTCGACCCTTTCACCACCAAGGACTTCTATCAGCTGGGCGCGTTCTTCGCCGACGTGAAGCAGTGGGGGGTCTATCAGGATTACGACTACACCCCCAACCCGGATCTGCGCGGCTGGTCGAACGACCATCCCTTCCCGCCCGAGTTGGAGGTCAGCAACCGCGCGCTGCAGCTGCGCATCGCCGATTTGCGCGAACGCATCGGACGTGAAGCGGCCGCGGCCGCGGAAGCGCGCGCGGGCGATGCCGCGCTGGCCGCCGATTTCGCCTCTTGGTCCGCCGCCGCGGCGGACTTCGCGCGGCTGCATCCGGATGGCTGGGCCGTGCCGGCGCCCGAAGTGCTGGAGCCCTTGCCCGCGGCGGACGCGGCGCCGGATGCCGAGCCGCCGGCGCGCGTGCTGGAGAACGGCGCGGTCTTGCTCACCGGAGCCGGCAAGTCGCAGCGGCTGCGCATGCCGTTGGCGCCCGGCCCCGTCGCCGCCTTGCGCCTCGAACTCCTGCCCCACGAAAAATTCGGCGGCAGCATCATGCGCTCCGGCAGCGGCCAGGGCCGCGTGACTCTGGCCGTGAAACTGCAGCGCGCCGGCGGCGAGGAGCAAGATCTGCACTTCCACTTCGCCGACGCCGATCGCAAGGAAGACTCGTACTTCAACGGCGCGGCCGTGCTCGGCGTGCGCCACGGATGGCGCACTTCCGGCGCGCAGCATCAGAGTCCGCACACGGCGATCTGGCGGCTGAACGAGCCCTTCGCCGCCGCGCCCGGCGACAGCCTGCTCGTCACGCTGGGCAACGCCGCCGCCGGCTGCGTGCGCGTCGCCGTCTCGCCCTTCGCGGACGAGGAGAGCCCCGCGCTGGCGCCCTTCCCCGCCGGCGCGCCACTCGACCGCCTGTGGCTGCTCGGCAGCAGCGCCGGCCATCCGGGCGGCGCGCGCGCCCGCGCGCTGCAACGCCGGATCTTCGAGTGCCGCGGCGGCAAGGCCATGACCGTCGTGACCGAGCCGGCCGAGCCGCGGCTCACGCGCGTGCTGACGCGCGGCAACTGGCAGGACGAGACCGGTGAGGTCGTCGAGCCCGGCGTCCCGCACTTCCTGCCGCAGCCGGCGCCCGCGAGCGGCAGGCTCACCCGTCTCGATCTCGCGCGCTGGCTGGTCTCGTCTGACAATCCTCTGGCGGCGCGCGCCTTCGCCAATCTGACCTGGAAGCAGTTCTTCGGCGCCGGCCTGGCGCCCGTGCCGGACGATCTCGGCGCGCAGGGCGACTGGCCCAGCCATCCGGAACTGCTCGACTGGCTGGCCGAGGACTTCCGGAAGGATTGGAGCGTGAAGGGCCTGATCCGCGAGATCGTGCTTTCCTCGACCTACCGCCAGAGCGCCGGCGCGCGGCGCGACCTGCTCGAGCGCGATCCGCAGAACCGGCTGCTGGCGCGGCAGTCGCCGCGGCGCCTCGAGGCCGAGTTCGTGCGGGACAACGCGCTCTTTGTCGCCGGCCTGCTCAACGCGGAGGTGGGAGGACCGAGCGCGCATCCCTATCAGCAGGCCGGCTACTACGCGCCGCTGCAGTTCCCGGATCGCGAGTACCAGCCCGACGCGGACGAGCGCCAGTGGCGGCGCGGCGTGTACACGCACTGGCAGCGCACTTTCCTGCAGCCGATGCTGGCCAACTTCGACGCGCCGGCGCGCGACGAGTGCATCGCTGCGCGCGCGTACTCGAACACGCCGCAGCAGGCGCTCACGCTCCTCAACGATCCGACCTTCACTGAAGCGGCGCGCGTCTTCGCGCAGCAGTTGCTCGCCAGCCCCGGCAGCACCGCCAAGCGTCTGGACGCCGCGTTCCTGCGCGCGCTCGGCCGAACGGCGACGGAGGCCGAGCAGGCCAGCCTGCACGGCTTCCTGTTCCGCCAGCGCGAGGAGTTCCGGCGCGATCCGGCGCAGGCCGAGGCGCTGCTGGCGATCGGCATTGCCCCGCGCCCGGCGCAGGCCGACGCCGTCGAGCTCGCCGCCTGGACTTGCTTGTGCCGCGTGATCCTCAACCTCCATGAAAGCTTCACCCGCTTCTGATCCCCGCGGACTGGGCCGCCGCGGCTTCCTGCGCGGCGCCGGCCTCGGCCTGGGCAGCATGGCGCTTGCGCAACTGCTCGGGCCGGCGCTGGCACGCTCGGCGCAGGCGCCGCAGGACGGCGCGCGCTGGCAGGGGATCGTCCAACCGCCGCATCATCCGCCGCGCGTGCGGCGCATCATTCACTTGTGCATGGCGGGCGGACCTTCGCACCTCGAGAGTTTCGACTTCAAGCCGGAGTTGAAGCGCATTCACGGCCAGCCCTTCCCTTCCTCCTTCACGGCGGGGCAGCAGTTGGCGCAGCTGCAGAACCACCCTCTTAACGCTCTGGGACCCTTCTGCGAATTCAAGAAGTGCGGCGCCTCCGGGCTGGAGATCGCCGACGTCTTCCCGCATCTCGGCGGCGTGGCCGACGAGTTGTGCGTGATCCGCTCGATGCACACCGAGCAGATCAACCACGATCCGGCGCACTCCTTCATGAACACCGGCTCGACCATCAAAGGCCGGCCCAGCATGGGTTCGTGGCTGCTCTACGGTCTCGGCGCCGAGACCGACGACTTGCCCGGATTCATCGTTCTGACTTCGGCGGGCGCCAGCGGCCAGCAGCCGGTGTCGGCGCGCCAATGGTCAGCCGGATTCCTGCCGAGCCGCTTCCAGGGCATCCAGTTTCACGCCCGCGGCGACGCCGTGCATTACGTGAGCAATCCGGCCGGCATCAGCGCGGAGGCGCAGCGGCGCGCGGTGGACGAGATCGGCAAACTGAACGCGTTGCAGGCGGAGGAGCGCGGCGATCCGGAGATCGAGACGCGCATCCGCCAGTACGAGATGGCCTTCCGCATG
>CAYVPL010000034.1:0-15814 GCA_964453755.1 uncultured Planctomycetales bacterium | reverse complement strand
GTCCAGGATCGGCGCGGCGGCGATGGCGATCATCACGGCGAGCGATCCGCCCAGCACGACGGACATCGGCAGGTCGCGCTCGGTGCGCGGCACGACTGCGCCCGCGGCGCCGCGGCCGAGGTTGCCGAGTCCGCGCTTGAACGCGCCGCCGATCGACGGCAGCGCGCGCGCCAGGGCGATGAAGCCGCCGGTCGCCACCGCGCCGGCGCCGATGTAGAGAATGAAATTGTTGCGGATCTGGCCCGGGCTCATCGCGGCGATCGTGGTGGTCGCCGGGTACATCGGGTCTTGGAGGGCGTCGCCGAAGTGGTGGATCATCGGCACCATCACCAAGAAGGCCAGGCAGCCGCCGGCGAACATGTTGGCCGCGGTGCGCGGTCCGATGATGTAGCCGACGCCGAGCATCGGCGGCGAAACTTCGAAGGCGAGCATCGCGCCCTTGAGGCGGTCGCCGAAGGTCATCGCGAAGGCGGCCGCGTCCGCCCACCACTTCAGCACGAGGTTGAGGATCGCGTAGCCGAAGCCGACGAAGAATCCCAAGAAGACGGTGCTCGCGCTGGTGCCGCCCTTTTCGCCGACGATCAGCACGTCGCCGCAGGCGGTGCCCTCGGGAAAGGTGAGCTTGCCGTGCTCTTTGACCATCAGGCCCTGGCGCAGCGGGATCATCATCAGCACCCCGATCAGGCCGCCCAGGATCGCCACCATCAGAATCCTTCCCAATTCCAGATCGAAGCCCATCAGCAGCAGCGAAGGCAGCGTGAAGGCCACGCCGGCGGCGATGGACTCCCCCGCCGATCCGGTGGTCTGCACCACGTTGCTCTCGAGAATCGTGGCCGGCTGCAGGCCGAACGCGCGCGACATCCACTTGAAGAGCGTGATGGACAGGACGGCGATCGGAATCGAAGCCGACACCGTCAAGCCCACCTTCAGTCCCAGGTAGACCGAGGAGGCCGCGAACACGATGCCCAGCACCGCCCCGATGATCACCGCGCGAACCGTCAGTTCGCGGACGGAGACTGATGCGGGAACGTAGGGAACGTAGTCAGAACCGGGCGTGGGAGTCGCGCTCATGCGGTGCGGGCCAGAGTACCCGCCTCGGATACTGGCCCCAACGGCTGCGGATGAACCGCAAGCGGCCCACGAAAGGCAGCTCGGAGAAAAGGGAGAAGGCTGCCGCCCCATGAAGGGGCCGCAGCGGCGCACAGGCGAGCGCGGGGCGCGGTCTGCGCCCTCTTTCCTTCATCCACGCCCGGCTTCGGGCGTGGTTACTCCCTTCTTCGCCAGTCGTCCGCAGCGGACTGGGCCAGTATCCGATGGAGATCCTCTAGCACTGCGAATATCCGCAGGACGGGCACTTGCAGCAGCCCTCCTCGAAGATCAGGGTGCCGGCCGGGCAGGCCGGGCACCGGATCTTGAAGGAGGGCGTCGAGCGGGGCGCTTCCTCGGCTTGTACTTCGCTCAGATCGGCTTCGCCCAGCAGGATGGCCCGGGCGCCGAAGCGCTCCTTGGCGGCGCGCCACTTGCGCAGGGCGATGGCGAGACCGTCGCCCAGCGACAGAATGCGGCCGTCGCGGGTCGGCACGGACAAGGTCGAGCCGATGCCGGAAAGTTGTTTGATCACGTCCTCCAGCGAGCCGCCGACGCGCAGGTACAGCGACACCATGCGGCAGATCGCCTCGAGATCGCTGTTGGCCAGGTCGCCACCCTTGCCGAGCTGGGCGAAGACTTCGAGCTCGCGTCCACTCTTCGGCTCGATCGTGATCTTGACGTGCATGTTGCCGAAGGGCGTGGACTGACGGATGCGCACGCAGGGCATGATTTCCGGCAGCCGCGCCGGGATGACTGCGCCGGGCGCGCCGGGCGCGCCAGGAGCGCCGGGACTCGGCGCGGCCGCGGCGGAGGCGGAGGCGCCCAGCGCCATCGGCTGCAGCGCGCGGCAGCCGTCGCGATAGACGGTGACGCCCTTGCAGCCCTCGCGCCAGGCCAGCATGTAGGCTTCGCGCACGTCTTCCTCGCCCGCGTCGTGCGGCAGATTGATCGTCTTGGAGACGGCATTGTCAATCGAGGTCTGCCACGCCGCCTGCATGCGCACGTGGTCGGCGGGCAGCACGTCGTGAGCGGTGACGAACACCTCCTCGATCGCCGGCGGCAGTCCGAATCCGCGAATGCTGCCGTGCTCGAGCGCGTAGGCCACGGCGGCGGCGCTGCGGTCCTCCGGCAGGCCGGCGCGCTCCAGGGCGGCGCGGAACTCCGGATTGACTTCGATCATCTCGACCGGCTTGCCGTCGGCGTCCTTCATCACCTGGCGGCGGAAGGCCAGCGAGAATAGCGGCTCGATGCCGCCGGAGCAGCCGGCGATGATCGAGATGGTGCCGGTCGGCGCCACGGTCGTGAGATAGGAATTGCGGCGCGGCGGCTTGCCCTCGGTCTGCGGGCGCGAGCCCTCCCAGGCGCCGAAGGGCGCGCGGCCGTCCTTCGCCACCAGAGCCTCGCTGGCGCGCCGGGCAGCGGCAGCGAGTTCCGCGGACAAGCGGCGCGCCACCGCGAAGGATTCCGACGAGCCGTAGCGCACGCCCAATTGATAGAGCAGATCGGCGAAGCCCATCACGCCCAGGCCGATGCGGCGCTCCTGCTCAGCGCGCACGCGGATCTCGTCCACCGGGAAGCGGTTGATGCTGACGACGTCGTCCAGGAACCGCACGCTGTCGGCCACCGCCGCCTCGAAGCCTTCCCAGTCGAAGCGCTGCTCCCAAGAGCCACCGGCCGGCGCTCCCGGCTTGCCGAAGCGCGCCAGGTTGATCGAGCCGAGATTGCAGGAGCCGTAGGGCAGCAAAAGTTGCTCACCGCATGGATTGGAGGCCTCGTAGTCGCCGAGTTGCGGCACTTGATTGTCAGAGTTGGCGCGATCGAGGAACAGCAGGCCGGGCTCGCCGTTCTTCCAGGCGTAGTGGACGATCAGTCCGAGCAGGCCGGCGTAGCTCCAGTACTCCGCGCCGGGCGCGCCTTCGCCGGCGGCGTAGGCCTCGTAGTCGGCGGCGGAAATGCGCCGCCCGCTGGTCTTGCGCAGCCAAGCCTTGCGACCGTTGCGCGGGTTGACGACCACCAGCCGCGCCTCGGGAGCGTCCTGTGCCTGCCGCATCCACTCGTCGGTGACCGCGACCGAGACGTTGTAGTTGGTCCAGCGGCCGAGGTCGTCCTTGGCGCGCACGAATTCGATCACGTCCGGGTGATCGCAGCGCAGCACGCCCATGTTGGCGCCGCGGCGGAAGGCGCCCTGCTGGATGGCCTCGGTGCCCGCGCTGAAGGCGTCAATGAAGGACAGCGGGCCCGAAGTGCGCCCGCCGCTCGACAGCACGACGTCGCCGTCGGGCCGCAGGCGCGAGAAAGAGAAGCCCGTGCCGCCGCCGGCCTTCTGAATCAGAGCGACGTGATGCAGCGTGCGGAAAATGGAGTCGATCGAATCCTCCACCGGCAGCACGAAGCAGGCCGACAACATGCCCATCTCACGGCCGGCGTTCATCAGCGTCGGCGAATTGGGAAGGAATTCGCCGGCCGCCATGCGCTCGTAGAAGCGGCGCGCCCAGCGCGGATCGGCTTCCGGCGCGGCGACGGCGCCGGCCACGCGCCAGAACAGTTCGCGCGGCGTCTCGACCACGCGGCCCGTGGCGTCCTTCGCGAGATAGCGGTTCTCGAGCACCTTGAGGGCGTTGGGCGCGAGCGCCGGCTCAGGCAGGCCGGCGATGGAGGACGGTTTGGCGGCTTGGCTCATGGCGAAGGCAGCACTCTGCGTCGTGCCGCTCTCCGACTCAAGCATATATCAGACTATTTGGTCTGGTATGCCGTGGAGGGCACTCTATTGCCCTGCCAAGCCGGCCAGGGCGCGGCGCAGGCGGGCATGGCCGTCCAGGAGCCGCACGTAGTCGCTCTCCCGCCGGCCGCCCTTGGCCCGCATGACGGCGGCCGCAGCGCGGCGCTCGGCCGCGGACCAGCTGCGCGCGCCGGGGATGGCCAGGATCAGGGGACTCCAGCTCAGGAAGGCCCGCCCCTCCTCCGCCGGCCACTGCCGCCAATCGCCGGCGCCGAGCAGCGCGGCCGCCTCGTCGGCGCAGGCCGGCGCCGCAGCCCGGCGGTCGCCGCCGAAGTGCTTGGTCAAATAGCGCGTCGCCGCCAGGCCGATGCGGTCCACGCGCAGCGCGCCCATCACGTCGTGGCGGCGCGGGCCGCTCTCGAGGTAGACGTTGTGCGCCGCCAGCTTTTTCAGCGTCGCGATGCTCGAGCGATGCGCGGGACGCGCGCGCATGCGCGCGAGTTCGCGGCGCATCAGGCGCAACACGCCGGAGTCGCGCGCGCGAAAGCCGAGCTTCTGATAGAACCACCAGGATCCCGAGGCGAGGCCCTCCTCGTTGCCTTCGCCGCCGAGTTGGTAGGGATAGATCGTGAACACCTCGCTGCCGAAGAGGGCGCGCGTCATCGCCAGCACGCGCGCGTAGACCCAGGCGGCCTCGCCGCCGCGGTAGCTCTCGAAGACGTTGTACGCGATTTCCGACGAGCCGAAAATCGCGCTGGTCAGCACGTAGCCGATCGGGACGCCGTTCTTGAGCGTGAGGAACCCGTAGACGGACTCCAGCAGCAGGCGCCGGTCCGGCTGCATGCCGATCGCCAGGAACGAGAGGCCGCCGCCGCAATCCACCAGACGCACGTCGCGGGGATCGGCGTAGTCGAAGGCGTCGAGGTCGCGTTCGCGCGTGACCATGGCGGCGCGGGCCAGGGCAACGGCCTCGCGGCCTCCCGCCAAGTCAAGAGCGCGAATCGAATCTGGCGGCCGCTGCAACTCGGCGGTCAAATCCGGCCGGCCGCGGCGCAGCGGGGCGGATTGGAAGGCCGCGGGCGCGCCGGTGAAGCGCGCGAGAGTGCGCGCCGGCGAATCCTTGCCCCAGCGCAACACCATCGGGACGTCGATCTCGTCCTGATACAGATCGCGCGCCTGCGGCGCGTCGGCCAGCGCGTCGAAGGCGCGACCGAGGGTGCCGCCATCCGCCTCCCCCGGGCCGCGCAATGCCGCCACCCACTCGCGCAGGCCGAACTCGCTCTCGTCGATCGCCGGCGACTCCGCCGGATGCGCGAGCAAGGACAGGCGCCCCTCGAGCAGCTCTTGCTTGTCCGCGTCGAAAGCGTCCCAATCCACCTCCAAGCGTGCGGGCCAGCGGCGGGCCAGCCAGCGCGCGGTGTCGGCGAAGAAGGCGTAGCGGATGTCGGCGCCGGCGACCCCGCTCGATTCGAGCGCCGCGCGGTGGCGGCGCAGATCGGCGCGCTGCGCGAAGGCGCGCGCGGCGCGCTCGGCGGCGGCGGCGAGCGCCGCGTCATCCGGATAGGCGCGCAGCCACTGCAGGCTCTCGTGATAGCGCAGCAGTTCGCGCGCGGTATTGAAACGGCCTGCAGCGCAGATCTGCAGCAGCGCGCGCTTTTCCGCCGACCGTCCCGGACCGTACTCCGCCTGAATGCGTTCGAGCGCGCGGAGGGCGGCGGCGGGTGCGGTGCGGGCCATGCGCCGATGCTACGCCGCCGCGCCGCGCGGGTAGAACAGCGGCGTGATCCAGGTCTACTACCTCCTGCACGTCGTCAGCGGATTCCTGCTCACCGCCGTGACCTTCCAGGCCTTCGCCGCGCCGACGCCGGAACGGCGCCGCGGCACGCAGATCGTCGCCGGCATCATGAGCCTGCTGATGCTGACCGGCGGCTTCGGCCTGCTGGCGCGCCTCGACTACTCCTTCGCGCCGTGGGTCTACCTCAAGATCGGCTGCTGGATCGCGCTCTCGGCCATGGCGGGCCTCGCGTTTCGCCGCCCGCAGCTTGCAGGCCGCCTCACCTTCCTCACCGCGCTGATCATCATCACCGCGGTCTGGAGCGTGTATTACAAGCCCGGCGTCGGGTCCTTCCTGAGTTGAGCGTCCGCAGGGCGCGCATAGCCCTGGACTTCGTCGGAGCGCACTTCGAGGCTCACGCCGGCGCTGCGGAACATTTCGCGGGTTTCCTCCGCGGCGTGATAGCGCTTCTCACACACCACGCGCACGATGCCGACCGAGAGAATCAGCATCGCGCAAGTGCGGCAAGGCTCCATGCGGCAGTAGAGCGTGGCTCCTTTGAGCGGCGTGCCGTGTTTGGCCGCCTGCGCGATGGCGTTCTGCTCGGCGTGAATCGTGCGCATGCAGTGCTCGCGCATCGTGCCGTCCTCGTCAATCACCTTCTTCATCAGGTGGCCGGCGTCTTCGCAGTGCGGCAGCCCCGGCGGCGAGCCGACGTAGCCGGTCGCGACGATGCGCCGGTCCTGCACCACGATGCAGCCGCTGCGCCCGCGATCGCAGGTGGCGCGCTTGGAGACCTCGTGCATCAGGCCGAGGAAGTACTCGTCCCAGGAAGGGCGCTGGCTCATCAGGCTGGAATCGTGAGATGACGGCGGACTTCCTGCAGCACGCGCTCCACGGCCAGGTCGCGGCCGCAGCGGAAGTGTCCGAGCGGACAGGCCGGGTGGCCGTGAATGCCGCAGGGCCGGCAGTCTAAGCCTGCCACCTCCAGCACCGCGTCGCGCGGCCCGCGCGGCGCGAAGCCGAAAGCCGGCACCGTGCTGCAGTAGATGCCGATCACCGGCACGCCGGCCGCCACGCCCAGGTGCATCGGCGCCGAGTCGTTGCTCACCAGGCATGCGGCGCGCGCGATGAGCGCGTAGCTGGCGCGCAGGCCGGTGCGGCCCGCGAGATTGACGATGCGCGCGCCGCCGCCGGCGGCCGCGGCGATCCGCTCGCACAGAGCGCGATCGTCGGGTCCGCCGAGCACGGCCACGCTGATGCCGGCGCTCGCGAGTGCGCGCGCAACCTCGGCGAACTTTTCCTCCGGCCAGCGCTTGGTCGCCCACAGCGAGCCGGGAGCGATCGCGGCGAAGGGCTGAGGCGGCGCCAACTCCGCCGCCTGGGCCTGATCGGCCGCGGAAGGGAAGACGCGCGGCGGCTCCCAGGCGCCGCCGCCGGCGAAGTCGAGGTTGCGCTCGATCTCGTGCGCCTCCTTGCGGTACGGCACGCGCCGCGTGTAAGCCCAGGAGGCGCTGGCGTTGGCGAAGCCGACGCGCTCGGGAATGCGCGCCAGGCCCAGGAGCGCCGCAGTGCGCCAGGAACGATGCGTGCACCAGACGCGCGCGTAGCGGGATTCGCGCAGCCGGCGCGCGGTCCGCCACAAGCCGAGACCGCCGCGGTCGGCGCCTCGTTTGTCAAAGATCAGCACCTGCCGCAGCCCCGGGTGGCCGTGCAGCAGCGGCGCGGCGCCGGGCGAGGTCAGGAAATCCACGGGCTCGCCGGGAAAAGCGCGGCCGGCCGCGCGGACCAGGGGCTCGGCGCAGAGCACGTCGCCCAGGAAGGACGTGTCCGCAATCAAGGTGCCGCGCGCCGCCGAATGCACCGCGCAAGTGTAATGGCGCAGCCCGGCATGAACCCGACGCCCTCCGGATCGCGCACCGAGGTGCTCCGCCTCGCGTGGCCGATCCTCGTTTCCATGATGTCCTTCTCGCTGAAGGGCTTCGTGGACACGGTCATGGTCGGGCACCTCGGCACCAACGCGCTGGGCGCGGTCGGCATCGCCTCGGTGGCGGTCTGGGCGGCCGTCACATTTCCCTGGGGCACGCTGCGCGGGCAGCGGCCGCTCGTCAGCCAGTACCTGGGAGCCGGTCAGCCGGAAGTGGCCTTCTCCTTCGGTGTCCACGCCATTTACTTGGCGCTGGGCTGCGGCCTGCTGCTCTTCGCCTTCGCCGGACCGCTGAGCTCCTTGGTGAGTCGCTTCGTCGGCAGCACGACGCTCGACGCCGAAGGCGTGGCCATCGCGCAGGACTATTTCGCGACGCGCCTGCGCTGGGCCGCGCCGCTGCTGTGCTTCTTCGCCATCGCCGAATATCTACGCTCGACCAGCCGCACGCGCCTGCCGATGGCGATCGATCTGGTCTCGCACCCGCTGAACATGCTGTTCAACTACGGGCTGATCTTCGGCAACTTCGGGCTGCCGGCGCTGGGCGCGCGCGGCGCGGCCATCGGCACCGGGTTGGCCGACAGTTGCGCGCTGATTCTGCTGCTGTGGGTGCTCGTCAGCGAGCGGCGGCGCTCCGCCGCGCCGGACTGGTCCCGCCTGCGCACGGCGATGCGCTTCCGCGCCAGCCGCATCAAGGAAGTGGCCAAGGTGGGATTGTCAGGCGGATTGCAGTTCTCCTTCGAGACCTTCGCCTTCCTGGCCATCACCTGGCTGGTCGGACAGACCGGTCAAGAGGTGGCGCTGGCGGTGCATCAGGCCGGGATTCAGCTCATCCACCTGTCGCTGATGCCCACCATCGCGGTGGCGGACGCGGCCTCGGTGCTGATCGGCCGCGCGGTCGGCGCGCGCCGCTGGGAGGAAGTCAGCCGAACTTTGCGCAGCGCGCTACAGATCGTGCTGCCTTTCATGGGAGCGATGGCGCTCTTGTTCCTGCTGGCCGGCCGGCAGCTGGTCGGGCTGATCGTGCGCGACGAGGATCCGGCTGCGCTGGCCATGGCTCTGCAACTGGGCGCGGGAGTGATGGCCGCCGCAGCGCTGTGGCAGCTCGGCGACGCGCTGCAGGTGGTGTTCCGCTTCGCGCTGCGCGCTACCGGCGATCACCGCTGGGTGATGGCCACGGGCATCCTCTGCTCCTGGGTGCTCTCGCTGCCCCTGGTGGCGATGGTGGTGTTCTGGTTCGACGGCGACGTGACTGACGTCTGGCTGGTCTGGGCGGCCGAAATTTTCGTCGGCGACGCGATCTTCATCTGGCGCTGGCGCTCCGGGGCGTGGAGAACGCGCCGGCTGGTCCAGGACAACGCCTAGAGCCCCCGAGCGGATACTGGCGGAGACGGCTGGAGGTCCGCCGCCCAGAAGCGCCGAGTTCAGCAGCGAAATGGGAAAAGGAGGCCAAGAGCCGAGGCGAGCCTCGCCCTGCGGCTCATCCGGCTCTTGCGCGCCCGTCCGCGGGCGCGTTCCCGCCTTTCCGTCCAGTCCATCCGCAGCCGTCTCCGCCAGTATCCGCTCGGGGGGTCATCTCCACCGGTCGTCCTGCGGCCGGTCCGGCTTGGTTTCGGCGTCGTCTTTGCGGGCCTTGTCGGCGGCCTTCTTGAACAGGGAGTCCAACTCCTCCTTCCGGTCGCGCTCGGCGGCCAGGGCGGAGCGAAATGCGTCTTCCTTGACGGCCCGCTGTTCTTCGTGCCGGCGGGCCGCCTCGCCCAGGTCGGCTGGCTTCTCGCCGGGACCGTGGGCCACGATGGCGCCCGTCCGGGCATCCACCCGGAGGCGGCTCCCGCAGTCGGGGCAACGGATCTCCAGGTCCTTGACCATGCCCGATCAGTCTAGCCGAAAAAAAGCGGAACCCGGCGGGAACCGGATCCCTCACAAGGGCGGAAGCGGAAGAGTTCGGACCGTCACAACAACATCCAGGGGGCTGACGGCCGGGTTTTGTCCGCTTCCTTACTTTTTCACGGTTGCTTGACCGGCCCGCAAGCGCAGGGCGTGGCCCTGCAGTACGGGCAGCCCGCGCCGTATTTCTTGCGCGCGGCCGCCTCCAGATCCACGCCGCTGATCGAGGCCATGGTGCTCAGCCAGGCCAGGACGTCGGCAAACTCCTCGGCCAAATTCTCCGGGTCGTCGCCGCGGCGCAGCGCGCGCGTGAGTTCGCCGACCTCCTCGCCGAACCACATGTAGGTCGCGGGCAATCCGCGCGCGCGGTCCTTCGCGCCATAGATCCGCTCGATCAAGGCCTGGAATTCGGTGATGCTCATGAGGTTCTCTGCAGCAGGGCGAAGGCCATGTCCGCCGCGGGCGCCTCGCCCAGGAAGGCGCGCAGCTTCTGCTCCATCGCTTCGAGCCCGCTCTCGGCGGCGATCTTCGCCAATTGCGCGAGCCCGCCCTCTCCCAATTCCTTGCCCGAGCGCGAGGCGGCGCGCGCCACTGCCGGGCTGGCCAGGAAGAGCGCGTCGCCTGGCTGCAACTCGAGGTGCAGGGTCTCCAGCGCCTTGCGAAACACCGGCCCTTCGTCGAAGCCCAGCGCGATGCCGTTCGGCTGCAGTTTCTTCCACTGCCCCGCCGCCGCATCGAAGCGGATCGCGGGCGTCTGGTGGCCGGTGGACACCAGCTGCGCGCGCCCGCTCGCCGGATCCGCCTGCAGCACCATCGCCGCGCAGTACAGGCCGCGGCTCAAATCGCGGTTGAGCGCCGTGTTGGCCGTGTCGCAGGCAGCCGCCGGCTCGGCCCCCGCCAGCACCGCGCCGCGCAGATAGGCGCGCGTCATCGCCATGAGCAGCGCGCCCGGCATGCCCTCGGCAGCCGGAGCTCCGACCACCAAAGTCAAACGGCCCTTCTCGTCGCGCAGCGCGTCGGAAAAATCGCCGCTGCCGGCACCGCCCGCTTCGACCAGCCTCGTCGCCAAACTCCAGCCCGCCGGCGCGGCCACCTTCATGGGCTTCAGATTGCGGCGCAGCACGCGCAGGCTCTCGGCTTCGGCCTGCGAAGCCACGAGCGCGCGCTCCGTCTCCTGGCCCTCGAGCAGATCGGCGACCAGCCGGTCCATCGCCGTCGCCAGGCGCCCGACCTCGCCCACCGCGTCGTCGCCGCGAATGCTGCGGTCGAGGCGGCCGCGGCTGATCGCCAGCACGTCCTCCACCATTTCGTTCAGCGGCGCCGCGATGCGCCGCGCCATCCATGCGCCCATCACCACCGTGATCAACGCCAGCCCGCCCGTCACCAGGACCACCAGCAGCAGCAGGCGCTGCGAGGCCTTGCGCCCCAATTCCTCCGGCGCGTAGAGCGTGGTCGGCTGGCTGCCAGCCGCGCCGCTCGCGGGAACGCGGTAGACGCGCGTCGCCACAGGTCCCTGCGCAGTCGTCACGGTGGCGTCCCCCCCCTGCACGCGCAAGCCGCGCGGGCCGATGCTCTCCAGCACGCCGATGCCGCTGGGCGCCGTCGCGCCGTTCGTTGCCATCCAGGCCGTCTCGTCGGCCATGCTGCGGTGCGCTTCTTCGACCAAATCCGCCTGCAGCACGTTCAGCCCCTGCAGCAGCAGGAAGGTCGCGGCGGCGGCGACGGCCACCGCCACCAGGCCCAGGCCCAGCGTGAAGCGCGCCGCCAGGCCCATGCCCGGCCGCCGGCGCGCGCCCTCGCCGGAGTCCCTGCTCACACCGGCCACTGGTCGGCGAAGAAGTAGCGGCAGGCCATCACCACGATCAGCGAGTACACGCCGGCCATGAGGTCGTCGAGCACGATGCCCCAGCCATGAGGCACCTTCTCCAGGCGCCGGCAGGGGAAGGGCTTGATGTTGTCAAAGGCGCGGAAGAAGAAGAATCCGACGAAGAGGTGGGTCCAGCCCGGAAACACCGGCCAGGCCACGGTGACCAGATAGCCGGCGACTTCGTCCATCACGAACTGCCCAGGGTCCTTGCGCCCGTAGCGCTGCTCGGCCCACTTTCCTGCCGCTGCGCCACCGACGGCGGCCACCGCGGCCGCGGCCAGCGTCAGCCACAGATAGTGCTCCGGCGCGCCGTAGCCGATGAGCGCGGCGACGGCGATGCCGGCCAGGGTGCCGAAGGTGCCCTTGGCGAAGGGGGCGTAGCCCAGTCCGCCGGCGGTCACCCAGGCGGCGAGGAGGCGAGAGCGCAAGCTCGAGTGGTTCATCGTTTCTCCAGCATGGAGTAGGCCAGCAACAGCGTGCGCTGCGCGCCCGTGTCGTCGAATTCTACGACGATGCGACGGTTGACGCCGTGGCCCAGAATCTCGACCACCGCGCCGTCGCCGAACACGCGGTGGCGCACCCGGTCGCCGGGCTCGAATTCCAGGACTTCGGCCTCGGCGGCGGCGGCGGCGCCCGCCGACGAGTCGGCGCCGGCGCTGCGCCCCCCCCGCGCGCGCAGCGGCCGCAGCTCCTCGGCGATCTCGGCGCCCGGCAGCACGTCGGCCGGCAGCTCGTCGAGGAAGCGCGAAGGCGTCTGCGGTCCCGGCGCGCCGGTGCGGAAGCGCATCCGGCAATGGGAGAGCAGCAATTCGATCCGCGCCCGTGTCAGCGCCACGTAGAAGAGCCGGCGCTCTTCTTCGAGGCCGTCCGGCCCTTCCTCCAGCGCGCGCGCGTGCGGAAACAGGCCCTCCTCCAGGCCGACCACCGCCACGCGGTCGAACTCCAGGCCCTTGGCCGCGTGCACCGTCATCAGCGAGACGCGCGCGGCTTCCTCGTCCCATTGGTCCACGTCCGTGAGCAGCGCAATCTCTGACAAAAATCCGCTCAGCGCGCCGTCCTCGCGCTGGTCGTACTCGTGGGCAAAAGCCAGCAGTTCGTCGATGTTCTCGCCGCGGTCCACGTCCTCGGTCGCTTCCAGCGTCTCGGCGTAGCGCCGGTAGCCGCTCAAATCCAAGATGGCGCGCAGCGCCGCCTCCGCCGACTTCGCGCGCTCGCGCAGGCGGTCGAGAATGGCGATGAAATCGTTCACGCCTTTCCGCCCCGGCCCGCGCAGTCCGGCGCGCAACTCCTCGCGGCGCAGGGCCGCGCTCAGCGGTTCTTCGTGCTCGCCGGCCACCGCGCGCAGCCGGTCGGCGGTGGTGTCGCCGATGCCGCGCGGCGGCACGTTGAGCACACGCAGGCAGGCGCTGTCGTCGCGCGGATTCACCGCCAGGCGCGCGTAAGCCAGCAGATCCTTGATCTCGCGCCGCTCGAAGAAGCCGAGGCCGCCGATGATCTGATACGGCAGCCGCAGCCGCGTGAAGGCCGCCTCCAACGACCGCGAACACGCGTTCGTGCGATAAAAAACCGCCACCTCCTTGGCGCTGGTGCCGCCGGCGATCCAGGCCGCCACCTTCAGCGCCACCTGGTTGGCCTCCCACTCTTCGTCGGGCGCGTCGGCCAGGCCCAGCGGCGGACCGGGCTCGCGCTCGGTCCACAGCGTCTTCTCCTTGCGCGCGCGGTTGTGCCGAATCACGTGCTGCGCCGCCTTCAGCACGTTACCCACCGAGCGGTAGTTGCGCTCGAGGCGCACCACGGCCGCGTCGGGAAAATCCTGGTCGAAGCGCAGGATGTTGTTGATGTCGGCGCCGCGCCAGGAGTAGATGCCCTGATCCGGGTCCCCGCACACCGCCAGATTGCGCGTGCGCGCGGCCAGTCGTTTGACAAATTCGTACTGGATCTCGTTGGTGTCCTGGTACTCGTCCACCAGCACGTGCTCGAATCTGCCGGTCCAGCGCCCGGTGGCGTCGGCTTCGACCAGGCGCAGGCCCTTCCACAGCAGATCGTCGAAGTCCAGGGCGTTGGCGCGCTCCAGCGCCGCCTCGTACACCTGGTACACGCGCGCCGCCCGCTGCTCCTCGAGGCCGCGCAGTTCCGCCTCGGCGGCCGCGCCTTCCGGCACGACCCGGCGGTGCTTCCAGCCGCTCAGAATCCCCTCGAAGCGCGCCGGCCGGAACACCTGCGGATCCCAGCCCTCGTCCTGGATCAGCCGCCGGATCAGCTTGCGCCGGTCGTCCTGATCCATGATCGTGAAGTCCGGCGTGCGCCGCACCGGCTCGGGATCCACGCGCAACATGCGCGCGCAGGTGGCGTGAAAAGTCCCGACCCACAATCCCGTGTGGGGCACCCATTCGGCGATGCGATTGCGCATTTCGCCGGCCGCCTTGTTGGTGAAGGTGATCGCCAGCATCCGCGAGGGCGTGACGCCGATCTCGCTGACCAGATAGGCCACGCGCCGCGTGATGGTGCGCGTCTTGCCCGTGCCCGCGCCGGCCAGGATCAGCAGCGGCCCCGATTCATGCCGGACCGCTTCCTCCTGGGCGGGGTTGAGGCCCGCGAGGATCCTGGAGCCGATCATGCGAGCATGATGCCCTGGCCCCGGGCCGGCCGGAAGCACGGGCCGGCGCGCCGTCAATCCTCCCGCCGCGCCGCCTCGATCTGCGCCAGAGCCCGCCGCGCCTGCGAGCCCTCCGGCTCAGGATCCTGGGTCCGCGCGCGCAGCCGCGCGACCATCTCCTGCAGCAGCCGGTCCGCCTCCTGCAGATGCCCCAGGCCGCGCAAGGCGCCAGCCTCCAGCAGCAGGGCTCGGGCTTCCTCCGGATCGCTCTCCGCGTCGCTGCGCCAGGCGCGCGCTGCGATCAGCGCCGCCTCCCATTGCCCCAGTTCCGTGCGCAACTCGGCCAATTCTTCGCGCGCGTCGTTGCGCTGGCGCAGCGGCGCCCCGCTGCGCGCCGCCGCCTCCTCGAACCACTCGATCGCCCGCAGGCGCCGGCCGGCGCGGCGCTGCCCGCGGCCCAGCTCCAGCCGCGCGCGGATGCTGAGGACTTCGTCGCCTGCCGCGTCGGCCGCGTCCAGCGCTTCGAGGAAAGAACCGTAGGCCGCGCCGTCCTGCTCCAGCGTGCGCAGGATTTCGCCGCGCCGAAAGGCGGCCTCCGCCACCAGCCCGGCGGCCTGCGGCCAGAATTGTGAGACAAGGGCGTAGGCTTCGGCGGCGTCCTCCAGCGCGCGGATGCGCGCCGGTCCGCGCAGGCCCATGGCCGCGGCGCGCGCCTGCCGCGCCTGCAGCAACTGCTCCTCGGGGCTGTCGGCCCTTGCGCCCAAGACGGGCTGCGCCGCGCGCTCGGCGGCCGCCGGCGCCGGCGCGGACACCGAGGCGCTGGCCGCGCTCTGCGAAAGCGCCGGCGCGCAGGCCGACAACACCGCCGCGCAGCCGGCGGCGCGCGCCCGCGCGGTGCGCGCCAGCACCAGCGCCGGCCGGCGCCGCGCGCGATGCAGCCGCACCTTGCCGGCATCGGCGCTGACGCCATGCTCGACCGCGAGATGCTCGCAGGAATGGCCGCGGTGATAGAAGCCGACCAGCCAGCCGCGGTCGTGAGCCGTGAGCGCGCCCATCGCCGCCGGCAGCAGCTCCAACATCTCGCCGCGCCCGAGCTCGCGGCCCGCCAGCCGATAGACCGGCTCCTCCTCTTCGACGCGCGGATCGGGCACCACCGCCTGCCACTCGAGATCCATGGACTGCGGCGAGCGCCGCCGGATCTCGTCCACCGCCAAATTGTGCGCCACGCGGAAGAGCCAGGCCCGCGGCTCGCGCAGCTCCTCGCCGCGCGCCACCACGTCCAGCAGCCGCAACGCCGCCTCCTGCGCCACGTCCGCCGCCGTGCGCCGGCAGCCGATGCGGCGCGACCAATGACGCCGCACGTGCTCGATCCAGTGCGGGAGACGCTGATGCAGGAGATCGTGGTTCATCGCGAGTGATCCTCGCGAGATCCACGCCCCCGCCGGGCCTCAGGTCACGATTGTGGACAAGGGCCGCCCCGCGGCGCCGCCGCCCGGCGCCTTCACCCAATCGCCCGCTCTCCTTGTGGAGAAAGTCCCCGGCCCTACTGCGCCAGGTTCATGTCCTGGAACAACTTGGCCTTCCACTCCGAATTGGGATAGTTCCGCTTCAGCTTGTTGGCAATCGCGATCGCGTCTTCCCGCTTCTGGATCCGCACCATGCTCATGCCGGCGTGGCAGAGCGCGCGCGGCACCAGGCGGAAGGCCTCGGGATAGGTCGCGGCGGTGCGCAGGAAGTGCAGCGCGGCCTCCTGATAGAGCGCCTCGGCCTTCTTCGCGTCCTGCTCGCGCAGGCCGAGGTTGTAGGCGCAATCGCCAAGACCGGAGTAGGCGGAGGCCATGGTCTGACGATCGGCGAGGCCGCCGTCCACGATGGACTGGAAGCGCGCCTTCGCGTCCTTGAACTGCTCGGACTCGACCATCGCGTTGCCGACCTCGACGCGCGCGCGGTTGGCGACC